>WFNC01000250.1 GCA_015488785.1 Flavobacteriales bacterium
AAATTATGAAATGCTCCAAATAAATGATTCTTAATTTATTTTACAAATTTCAAGACCTCAACTTTCCCTCCTTTATGTTTTACGATTAATTGATAAACTCCAAAACTAAAACTAGAAACATTTATTTTAGTACTATTCCCTTCATATACTTTTTTACCATCAACACTATAAATAATAACCTCATCGGAATTAACAACTCCTGTAATATTTAAAATATCTTTTACTGGATTAGGATAGATAGACAAACTTTCACTCGTATTAAATAGTACAACTTTAACATCGCTATAAGTAAAGTCTCCATTAAAATCGGTTTGTTTTAGTCGGTAATAAGAAGTTCCTTCTAATGGATTTTCATCAATCGTTTTATAAGTAATATACTGATTACTTGTTCCTGCTCCTTCTATTTCTTGTAAAGCTTCAAATGTTACTCCGTCTTTACTTCTTTCGATAGTAAAATAATCATTATTAATTTCTGAAGCTGTTTCCCATTCTAAGTTTACAACAGATTCGTTTCGATAAGCATCAAAAGATATTAACTCGATTGGCAGTGGATTATTAACCGTGGTAGAAGCCAAAGTAAACGGACTAAAAGAAGTAACAGCACCAGAAGTAGTCACCCAACCATTTGCTGTTGTTCCTCCTACTCCTCCATTTCCATGATCTTTCCATTTTGTTCCATTCCAACGAGCTACGGCTAATTCCGATTGGTTATCTACTCCACTACAACTAGAACTTCCATAGGAATCGTAATATAGTTTTACGTTTACACTATTAGTCGTGTTAGTTCTATCTAAAATCCAATATTCACAATTCGAAATATGATTCAGTGTAACATCTTTAGCTCCGTGATTATACCCGCTTAAATGAGGATCGGTATCAAAAAACTCTGCTTTAAACATTGCTGAAGTACTAGCTGGATTCGACATTTCAATAGGTCTATAAACTCCATTTTTTCCTACAGGGAATTTAAATAAATCATTTCCCTTTTTTTGAATTGGTCCATCTACAAATGAATTGTTAGAAACAGTTACTACTGTTGAATTATCTAACATTGTGATAAAATTTGTTGCATCTGAAATAATATTTCCTGCTATTAAATCGATTTCTGTCCTTACTTCAATTGGAGTATTTAATGTTATTTCATTACTCGAATTGTTTATCCTTAATCTTCTAAAATTAACAGTTGGTGAAGCTCCTAAATCATTTATGCTTTGCGCCGTAATTCCATCCATAATGACTCTTCCATTCCCTCCTCCAAAAGTTTCTGCAGAGTTAAAATCAAAATTAATATTACCAGCGTAAGTACTTGATGAGCCTGCGGTTGGGTACATTCTACCAGTTCCTGTTGTAATATAAGAAACATCCCCATTATGGTCACTAGCATTATTGTTTGTAGGCATAATATATCCTGTTCCACTATTTTTGAATGTAACATCCGAATTATAAGTATTATCTCCATAAGACGCATCGCTACCTGCTCCTGTTTTTTCAATAAATGTAACGCCATTAAAAGTCGAACTTCTAATATGTTGACGAGGTGAAATAAAATTAAGGTTACCATTCCAAGTAGAATTGTAGTTTTCCATTCGACTATTATTAGTTGTTGTTATCGTTTGAGCCGTTCCTCCTAATTGAGTGAAATTTCTAAAATATAACCTTCCATCTGTAAAACCATTTGCTCCTAAAGAAATTGTTTTTGTATTAGCTAATACACCAACCCCTCCTGAACTTCCAAATGATATTCCATCACAATTCGCTCCATAAGCTTCTAATATAATATTTTCATTATAATTGTTTGCACTATTTGCACTATTGTTAAAATAACAAGTTGAAGAAGATGCTGTAGCGGTATTTGTTAATAATAAATTAGCATTAAAAGTTAAATCTCCACTATTACCTACAGTAATAGTTCTGATATTATTTGCTCCGGAATTCGAAAGCGTTACAACGTCATTAAAAGTACCAAAACTACTAGATCCAGATCCAAAGACAGTATATGTTCTATTACCTGTTCCTCCATTTGTAAGATCTAAAGTTCCATTAAAAACGCCATTTCCATTGTTAAAAATATACGCTCTACAATAAGAAGCTGAACCAATATTCGAAATAACTGTATTTCCGGAGACATTAACCGTCGAAGAAGAAGAATTAGCTATCATTACATCACAATAATTATTACTCGTTCCATTATTTACAATCGTTAATTCACCTAACAAATCTAAATCCCCTTGTCCCCCTAAGTAAACCCTAGAAGAATTAGAACTAGAAGTTATGTTTACGTTGGTATTACCATTAACCTGAACCGTAGAAATCGGTCTTTCTGACACATAAAAAGCTGTTGAGTTTCCTGTTGTATTTTGATTCATCGTTAAGTTTCCTGTCACTAAGTTTCCTGCACTATTATAGCCTAAATACATCGAAGATTGGCTCAAGTTATTCATTACTAAATTTCCTTGAAAAACATCAGGATTTACACTTCCCATTAAAAAATAACCTGTCCCTGTGTTTTTTAATTCTGTATTTTGCATGAAAGTATTCCCTCCTTGACTAGCGTCATTACTTGCTAATGTTTTTTCTAAATATGCTACACCTCTATAAGTCGTTCCTCTTGTTACCATTCTAGGACCAGAAAAGTTAACATTTCCACCCCAATCTGAATCGTAATTATAAAAATAACCTACACCAGCAGGATCCAAGTTTAATGTTTGTGGAGTATTACCTGTTTGTGTGAAATTTCTAAAAGATAAATAGCCATCAGAATACCCGTTTACTCCTATTGTCACCGTTTTATTAGCCGCTAAAACTCCTGAACCTCCAGCATCTCCAAATAAAATACCATCGCAATTAGTGGCATAAGACTCTACCGTTATATTATCATTATAGATATTAGCACTATTGGGATTACGATTTAGGTAAATTTGTGAATTATTTGAAGGAGAGTTATTTGATAAATTTAATTCTCCATTGAAAACTACACTCCCTTGAATTCCTAAATACACTCTTGATACATTTCCTGTTCCCGAATTTACTATATTTGATGTACCTCCAACTGTTGTGTATGAATTAGTAGAATAAGCAACATAAACATATTGATTTGTAGCTGTTCCAATATTACTAATCGAAAGATTACCGATTAAATTTAATGTATCCCTAGAAGCTAAGTGAACATCTCCTTGATTTCCTGTTCCGTTATTTATCACGCTTAGATTTCCTCCTACTAAACTAATTTTTCCAGAACTTCCTAAATATACGCTTCCATTATTAGCAGAACTCGTATTTAATATCGAAACATCTCCCGCAATAGAGATTGAGGAAACAGCTCCACTACATACTGTTACTCCAGCAGAGGATGCTCCCGTGGTTGCATTATTAATCGTTAAATTTCCCGCTATGGTGTTTCCTAAAGATGTATAAGCTAAATACATACTATTTGTACCTGTATTATTCATTGTTACATTTCCTTGAAAATCATCTGAATTTGTCCCTCCCATTAACAAATAAGAAGATCCTCTATTGTTTAATATTAAATCATTCATAAATACATTTCCTCCAGTAGAGTAGTCGCTTCCTGCTCCTACTTTTGTTAACTGACATGTCCTTCTGTAAGTTGTCCCTCTGGAATACATTCTAGGTCCAGAGAAATTAACATCTCCTCCCCAATCTGAATCATAATTATAAAAAGTTGCTGTTCCCAATGGATCTAAAGGAATTGTATGAGGTGTACTACCTGTTTGTGTGAAATTTATAAAATATAATTGCCCTGCAATAAAACCTCCCGCTCCAATACTTACGGTTTTGGTTGCAGCTAAGACTCCTGCTCCCCCTCCATTTCCTCCAAAAAGAATACCATCACAATTTACATTTGTACTCTCTACAGTGATGTTCTGATTATAAATATTTGAACTAAAAGCTCCATTCCCTAAATAAACCTGAGAATTTGATGCAGAAGAACTATTTTTAATCTCTACCGTTCCATTAAACACAGAACTGCCATTATTCGTAAGGTAAACCCTTGATGTATTATTCGTTCCTGAGTTTGTTACAATTGTATTTCCTCCTATTGTTGAATAGGCACTTGAATAATTAGAAAGGTAAATAGATTGATTTGTTGCAGTACCTATATTATTAAGTGTTAAATTTCCCAATAGGTTTAATGTATCGCTACCTGTTATATAAATATTGGATGAATTACCAGATGAATTATTGACTGCTGTAATATTACCTCCAACTGAAATTATGTTTCCTAAATCACCTAAATAAGTTCTAAGATTATTTGCTGTCCCGTTATTCAAAATAGAAACATTCCCTCCAATTGTAATCGAAGAATTTATCCGATCACAAATAACATTTTCTGTAGATCCTCCAGAGGTAGAATTTACGAGTGTCAAATCTCCTGCTATCGTATTTACTAAAGAGCTATATCCTAGATGTACATTACTTGTTCCTGTATTATTTACGGTTACATTTGCTTGATAATCATCAGGTGTATTATTCCCTAAAACCAAAGCTCCAGATCCACTGTTATTTAAAATAAAATTATTCATAAAAACATTTCCTCCTTCAGAATATTCACCTCCTGCACCTGTCTTAGACAACTCACTTAAACCTCTATAAGTAGTCCCTCGCGTGTATATTCTTGGAGCTGAAAAATTAACATTTCCTCCCCAGTCAGAATCGTAATTGTAAAGAATAGAAGTTCCTGCAATATCTAGAGATAAAGATTGAGGAGTATTACCTGTTTGTACAAAATTTCTAAAATATAAATATCGTCCAATAAACCCTGCTCCTCCAATTGTAACCGTCTTATTAGCGGCTAATATTGAGCTACCTCCTGAATATCCAAAAAAGATGCCATCAGAACCAACTCCTGATGCTGTTAATATTATATTTTCATTATAACTATTGTTACTGTTTGATCTCTGATTACAATAAATTTCAGATCCTGATGCAGTAGAATTATTATGAATTGTTAAATCTCCATTAAAAACAACATCTCCATCGTCCCCTAAGTAAACTCTTGAAGCATTTGCCCCACCTCCATTAGAAACCGTTGTTGTTCCTGCTATTGAAACGTTAGATCCATTATTGTCTGCAACAGTTGTCGTAAAGCTATTCCCAGTACCTGTCATTCCATTTTGGATGTCTAAATTACCTCCAATAGTTACACTTCCTCCATCTCCTATATCTATATTCTGAGTATTTCCATTTCCATTATTGAGTACAGATAAATTACCTGTTACGTTAACGGAACTAGTTCTAGTAGAAACGGAAACGGTAGCATTACCCGTTGAATTTTGGACAATAGATAAATTTCCCCCTATTGTATTTCCTAAAGAATTATAAGCAAAATAAATAACACTACTTCCTATATTTTGTAATAACAAATCATTTGTAAATGCATCTGAATTACCATTTCCTAGCATAAAATAGCCTGACCCACTATTTCTAATAGTGCTATTTCCTACAAATACATTCCCGCCTATTCCTCCATCACTTGAAGCTCCTGTCTTTTCAAAATCTGATGTCCCATTAAAAGTTGCACCATCCAATCGTATTCTAGGAGCATCAAAATTAACATTTCCATTGAATACTGTTCCTGTTTCCAATCTTAAAGTGGCAGTACCTGATAAAGATAGATTTTGAGCTGTACTTCCTAATTGTGTGAAATTTCTAAATTTTAATTCATTTTTATCAAATCCTAACACTCCTATACTTACAGATTTAGAACTAGCTAATGCTATTGCCCCTCCATTTTCTCCAAACCAAATCCCCCCTCCAGTATTACTTAATGTCAAATTTCCATTTATTTCATTTCCTGCACTAGAATAAGCGATTCTAATACGACTTGAACTTGTATTGATTAATTCTAAATCCCCATTAAAAATATCTGGATTTGCTTGCCCCATTAAAAAATAACCAGTTCCTGAGTTTGTTATTTTTACGGCATCATTAAAGGTACAACCTCCTTGTCCATTTCCTGAAGCACTTGAATTTGCTTCAAGCTCAACTGTAGCATTAAAAATACCTCCATTAAATTTAATATTACTTGAAGAACCGGTAACTTTAGCGTTAAATGTTGTTCCTTCAAACGTTACCGAACTTGTAGTACCAAAGTTAACAGCAGATGTTCCAGGTGTATCACTTATAATACCATCTCTAAAGTAATTAGATAAACTTCCTGTAAAGCTAAATGAAAACCCTAACAAATCGATAGTCCCTGTATATCCATTTTCAATTCGGATATTATTGATATTAACAGCGACATCTAAATTACAATTACCCAAACCATTACCCGTAAAATAAGCTGTCTCCGATAAAGTAGGAGCACCTCCTCCATCAGGTATTCCTGTTGATGAGGCAGCCCAATTATCTCCACTCCAATTCCCTGCACCTCCAGCTACCCAATACCTGTTTTGAGCAAATAAAACGATAGGAAACATTAGTAATACAAAGATTATATAGTTATTATTTTTCATAATCATTTTTTTTTTAGCTGAATTCTAGTTAGCAAGATACAATCTTATTTATTTTAAGCATCAATTTTTAACGAATTATTAACAACACAACATAGAAAATCAATTGTAACAAAAAAGGTCTATTCAATTATATGAATAGACCTTTTGCGTAACAAAAATATAATTATCTCAATAAGGTAACATGTCCCATTCTTTCAATGTTATTATTCCCTTGCTTTTTTGTTGTCAGTTTCCAAACATAAACACCATCTTGACATTTGGACCCATTGTTCATTCTTGTTCCATTCCACATTCCGTTCGTAGTAGAAGAACGCCAAACAATTTCCCCCCAACGGTCAAACACCAACAATTCATACTCTACATTTTCAATACCTAATCCTTGTGGAAAGAAAAAATCATTGTCTCCATCTCCATCAGGAGTAAATGTATTGGGAATGAAAAAGATAAAGTCTGGTTTAATTACTACATCTTTACAAATTGAATCTTTACAACCTATGGCATCGTTTACAACTAAACAAGTTATATAATTCCCCGCAGAATCAGGATAATTAAATACCATATCAGCATTATTCCCAACTTCTATACTATCTACATACCAAGTGAAACTTAACCCATTTTCAGACTGTTCACTAAGTGTTATTTCAGGATCAAATATAGTTGCCGGTTGTGGTGTTGCAATAAAATTAGAAACAACACTTGCAGGAGAACTTAAAGTAAAAGTTGTATCTTTTTCACAACCATTATCATCTATAATTGTTAAAGTATAAGTA
>WFNC01000251.1 GCA_015488785.1 Flavobacteriales bacterium
GTAAAATTTATAGCTAGAAATAAATTAGAAATATTAAACTGTAAAGATAAAAATATAGACACTTTATTACGATCATTAACTCTTGGTAAAATAGGACGTAAACAGCTTCGTAATTTACTTTCTTCGTCTTCAAAAATAACAATTTCTATTTTTGATAAAGTAGGGTTAATGCTAATGGATGGTAAATACAGACTAATTGCTGGCTTGACTGGAGTTGAAGAAAATCAATCTTCTGAATTAATTCTAAATCAAGCATCTATCAATAAATGGAACGCTATCTTTAAAAAGAATAAATTTTTATTTGTTTACAAAGAAAATACAATAAACATTTATAAAAATGCTAGGGATAGATCGGTATGTTTGAATTCCTTTTTTTTCGACCGATTTTGCAGGTAAAAATAGTGAACAGTGATAGCCCGACTCCATTCATTAAACAGATGTTTCGCGAGAGCGATATGTTGTTTTTAATGAATGGAGAACGGCTAAAATATCTTAATGGTGTAACAATTCTTCTATCTCTGAATAAGTTTCTTTATTGATTAGTTCCGTTATATTTTCTTTTGGAAATTGGATCGCTTGAATGACAGCGTTAAATCGTTCTATTGCATCTGAGTTAGTTGTTTTTATTTTAAACAACATATAGGTTTTATTATCTGATTTTACTAATTCAATTTTTTGTTTATCATTCAGTTCTTGAGGTAAAATTATACTAAAGTGAGGGCAGTCTAATATATCGCTTTTGACCTTCATTAAAAGGTAACCGTTAGCGGTTGTATCCGTACTTTGTGAATAAACTGATTGTTGAATGCCTACCGTAGAGAATAGGACTATAATTAATGTAAGTGCTTTTATTCTTTTCATATTTTTTATTATTTATCGCATTAATGATACATCTCCTTTTAATATTTTAACATCTCCGTCGTAAACTGTTTTTAAGTACCAAATATAAACGCCTTCGGTTGCAGGTTTACCGTTCATTGTTCCGTTCCAACCTTTTGTTTGATCGGAAGTTTCAAAGACATTTTGCCCCCAACGGTTAAATACAGAAAAATACATTGATTGTGTATAACCTCTTACATATAGAATGTCATTTTCTCCATCTCCATTGGGTGAAAAGGCTGTTGGAACAAATATATTTTCTATTGGTTTTACAATAACTTGATGGTAGGTTGAGTTTAAACATCCGTAAGTATTGTAAACCGTTAGTGAAATATTGTATATTCCCGTGTCTTGATAATCGTGAACCGGGTCATAATTTACGCTATCTGATAATCCGTCGTTAAAATTCCACATCCATGTAACTACATCTGAACTGTTGTTAGTGAATTCTATTGTTGGTTCTAAAATATTAGTTTCTATCGGTGTTAAATCAAATAGTGCTGTTGGATATGGATAGATGTGAATTAAACTATTTTTTTCTATAGTGTCGTAGCAACCTTTATCGTTTTTTACAATAAGTTTAATGTCATAATCTCCGGGGATTTCAAAACAGTGCCCTTCGTATTTATGCGAACCTTCACCATAGGTATTTTCAAAGAACCAATCCCAATAAACGATTTGTGTACTATCGGTTGAAAGACTATTGAACGTAGAGCATATTGGAGTACATCCGCCAGTTGTATCTTGAGTGAAAAGAGCAATTGGTTTGTGGTAGACTTCTACAGTTTTAAAAGTACTATCTTTACAGTTGTTGTTTGTTGTTACGATTAATTCTACATTGTAAGAACCGCTGTTATTATATGAATACGATGAGTTTTCTAACATAGAACTATTACCGTCTCCAAAACTCCAATCAAAACTATCGTTAGAGCCATTTGATATAGTAGATGTATTATTAAATAAGACAGGTTGTTCATTAATACAAGCATTGTTAGTTTGAAAATTAACATTTGGTAAAGGATAAACTTCTATATTTTGAATAGTTGTGTCGCTACAATTGTGATTTGAAAAAACCATTAAAGCTATGTTATACGTTCCCGAATTTTGATAGATGTGAGCAGTGGATGAGTCCATAGATAAAGGAGTAGCATCAGCGAAATCCCATTTAACAGATTGTATATAATCGGGTATATCAATGTAAGACATATCGCTTACATTGATAGTATCGGTAAGACAAATGTTATTAATTGAAAATACAGGATTAGGATTAGGATAAATAACGAGTGTATCTGTAATGGTATCTTTACAGCCGTTGTTTGATTCTACAATCAACTCTATTGGAAACGTTCCACTTGCTCCGTATAAATGAGTAGAATTTTGATTTGTAGAGATATTCAGGTCGCCAAAGTTCCAGTTCCAGTTTGTAATATTGTCAGGGGAATTAATAGAGGTTTGATCGGTGAATACGGCTTCATTATAAATACACACATCATCAACGGTAAAATTAGCTTGTGGCATCGGATAAACAAGTAGATTTTGTACTAGCGTATCTGAACATCCATTATTCGAAATGGTTATAAGAGAAATAGTATAAGTACCGTCATTTATATAATAGTAACTATTATTTTGTTGTGTACTACCGTTTGAATTTCCGTAACTCCAAATCCATGTAGCTATATTATCAGGGGTATTTATTGTAGATAAATCATTAAAGGTTAATGAATCTTCTTGGCAGATATTTGTTAAATTAAAGTTTGCGATAGGAACCGGAAAAATTACAACACTATCTCTAAGGGTATCAATACAACCATGGTTACTTGTTGTAACCAAAGTTACTTCATATGCTCCATTATTTACATATATATGACTATCGGTAGAATTTGCACTGGTGTTTCCATCTCCAAAATCCCAATTCCATGTAACAATGTTATCCGGAGAGTTTATTGTAGAACTATTATTTACGGTAAGTGAATTATAGATGCAAATATTATTTACAGCGAAAACAGATTGAGGCATCGGGTAAATGGTAATGAACTGACTTATGGAGTCGGCACATCCATTATTCGACACAGCTCTTAATGTAATATTGTAGTTGCCATCAGAAGGAAATGTATGGTAAGGAGATGTATTCATACTATTCGCTCCGTCTCCGAAAGTCCATAAATAATTGGCAATAATATCGGGAGAGTTGATAGAGGTATTATTGGTAAATAATACTGAGTCTAATAAACAAGTGTCATTAAATGAAAATTCGATTTGTGGCATAGGATAGATTGTCAATGGTTGATTCATTGTATCGGTACAACCGTGATTTGTAGTTACAATCAGTTGAGTAGTGTAGTTTCCATCAGTCATAAAATTATGAGTAATGTTTTGTTGTGGTGAAGTTGAGCCGTCACCAAATGTCCATTTCCAACCTACGATATTTTCTGTATTTACGGTTGAGCTATCGTTAAAAGAAATACTTTCAGGTAAGCAGTTATTGGTTAGTGTATAATTTACAACCGGTTTAATTACTAATATAGTTTGTTTTAAAGTATCTGCATTATTTCCGCATACAGCAATTAGAGCAATTTGTTGTTCTAAACCTAAAGTAGAATCTAAAACAAATAGAATAGTATCTCCATTTGTTTGGTAGTTACTGATTGTATTGTCCCAATAGAAACAGCCCACTGCACTTTGGGTTGTGTTGTAGAATTTTAGCGTATCACCATGGCATCCAATGGTATCGTTAAACCCCCATTGAGGAGTAATGTTTGAACAAACAGAACAAACCGTATTTTGTGTAATATTTGGAGAGCCTTGAACTACAGAAGGGTTAGCTATTTGTAAGTTAGATGAAATATCGGTATAAGCAGTAGCAGGTAAAGTTGTTTTTATTATACTTGTTGTAACGTCTTGAGAACCGTAAGGAGCATTAATAAAAGAACAGCCACAATCACCCAAACTATCTGTTTTGATAAACATTGGATCATATTCATTATTAGTTCCGCAAGTAGAAAATGTATTACTGTAATTCATAGAAAGCACATAGCCATCATCTTTTACAATTACATCTACACCTCGATCACAACCTGTACTTCCGTAAGAGTTAGCCCAAATAAAATTACCGTTATCATCTATTCGCAATAATACGGCATCTCTGTTTCCGTTTGTGTAACTGTAACTTGTTCCAACAATAACATATCCACCTGTAGGTGATACGATTACACCTTCTGACCAATCATCATTAAAACCACCGTAAGTTCTTGCCCATTGCACGTTTCCGCTTGCATCTAATTTAATTGCGAGAATATCTCTACCACCAACGGTTAAACCTCCTGCATCTGTAGAACCGGTCATTAAATAACCTCCATCGGGTGTTGGTACTCCTTCGGTGTCCCAATAAGTCCCTTCAGTCCCTGATGTTCCATAAGCGTTCATCCATACAATATTCCCGTTAAAATCTGTTTTTACAACCATCAAATCTCTCCCCCCCGCTCCAAATGAACTAGTGATTCCTCCTGCTATTATACCATCACTAACTGAGTGAATAGAGCAAAGATTATCTTCACCACTACCTCCAAAAGCTTTTGTCCATTGATGCACACCTGCATTTGAATAGTTAGATATGGTTGCGTTCCAACCTCCCCAAGGATAATTTTGTGTTGAGCCGCTTACGTATATATTTGTAGGTGTTTCTGTTAAGAAGTGAGCGTAATCTCCTCCGTTTCCAATAGCATTATTCCACGCTGTAATCCATTGTTGATTCCCATTGGCATCCAATTTTTGTAAGAAGTGTTCATAACTTCCACCACCACCTGGGTCGCTATTGTATAGTCCAGCAACTAAAATACCTCCATCCATTGCTTCTAAGACTTTCCTGCCTCCATCACTTCCTGAAGAACCATAAGTTCTGTACCAAAGCATTTCGCCGCAACTGTTTAGTTTGTACACATAAATATCACATCCTCCTCCTGCTGCTCCATTGTGTTGTCCTGTACCGACAAATCCGCCACTTACTGTCGATGCTAACCCCAAACCTCCGGTCATGTCAGGATAACCAAAGGTTCTAACGTATTGAGCTGAGGTATAAGTGCTAAGAAAAAAAAGAAGAACTACTATGTAAATATTTTTAGGGTAAAGTGCTAGCATTTTTATACGTGTTTATGATTTCTTAAACTAAGATATGAAAATATAATAGATATGCAAATTTTCAATAAATTAATTGAAGTTAAGGATGCAAATTAGCTGTTTTGATTGCGAGTAATTTTTTTCATCATCTAAGAAAACTAAAATTCACTTTCTGACCATTTATTTTATCCACGTTAGGGATAGTGCTACTTTTGAAGTATTGCATATAGGGATTCCAAAAGCTGTAGAACCAATTAAGTAAGCTATTAGAGTTATTTCGAAATAGATTTTATTTCTATAAGTAATTGATAATAAATGAAATAAAGGTTAAAAGTTAAGTTCGGTTAGTGGATTTCCTAGCCAATATCTCTAAACTTTAATTTTGTTCTATATTCATTTAAAAGCTATTTAAATTCCTATTTCTCTTTCTTTGGGAAATTTAACAGGTAAGCATATTCTTTTGTAAAAGGTACTAAGTATTATGTAAAATGGTTTTTACGAAAAATTAAATTTATACCCATACCAAAATATGTAGAACTTTATTATTTAGAAAAAAGAGAACAACGTAGTGAAACTAATCAATTACTTATTAACTAACAATTACTAAAAAGTAATTATTCTTTTAATTTTAATTTTATTTTTTTGATGTTCAGCTACTTATGTAATTGTAACTATCCTATTTTTTTAGTGTTTTAAATAAAATA
>WFNC01000252.1 GCA_015488785.1 Flavobacteriales bacterium
CGAATCGACCAAAGGATGCTCATAAGTTTCAATGAAAAAATAGGAACAAACGAATAAAAACTATTTGTTTTGAGTATATTTGTTCTCAATAAAAATAAAAAAAAAGCAAATGGCATCTACATCAGACATAAAAAACGGACTTTGTATCAACCACAAAGGAAAATTAGTTCAAATTATAGAGTTTCAACATGTAAAACCAGGAAAAGGACCTGCATTTGTTAGAACAAAACTAAAAAACATCGAAACAGGAAGAGTTGTTGATCACACTTTCCCTTCGGGACATAAAATAGATAT
Source organism: Flavobacteriales bacterium (assembly GCA_015488785.1). Lineage (GTDB taxonomy): Bacteria > Bacteroidota > Bacteroidia > Flavobacteriales_D > Parvicellaceae > S010-51. The sequence continues at coordinate 295 of WFNC01000252.1, forward strand.
TGTAAGAATCGAAAATAGACCTTACCAATATTTATACAAAGAAGCAGATGGATTTCATTTCATGCAAACAAGTACTTACGAGCAAGTATTTATCAATAAAAACCTAGTTGAAAAACCAGAATTTTTAAAAGAGGAAGATGTTTGCACAATCATATATCATGCTGACGAAGAAATTCCTTTAGTAGTAGTAATTCCATTATTTATTGAAGCTACAGTTACTTATACTGAACCAGGAATAAAAGGAGATACAGCAACAAACACAATGAAACCTGCAACAATTGATACAGGAGCAGAAATTAGAGTTCCATTGTTTATAAACATAGGAGACAAAATAAAAGTTGATACTTCAAAAGGAATCTATTCTGAAAGAGTAAAATCTTAGCAGGCGTATTGCGTATTGCGAATTTTCGTAATGCGCAATACGTTCCCAAAAAAATACGCAAGACGCATTACGAAAAACCGCATTACGAAAAACAATATGTACACTATTCACGGAATTCAACATTTAGGAGCAGGTGTTCCCAATCATGCAGCTGCATGGAAATGGTATAGACAATTTATAGGATTAGATATTCCTTTTTTTAACGATGAAGCAGCCGCTCCGTTAATGGATATTTATACCAATAACAAAACCATTACAAAGCGAGCAGCAATGGTAACCAATCTTCAAGGAGGTTGCGCCATGGAAGTTGTAAGTCCAACATCATTTAAGGCTACCGATGCTAAAGTCAAACATCAATTAGGTGATTTGGGGATTTTTATCGGAATGATAAAAGCCCCTGATGTAAAAAAAGCACACGATTATTATAAGCAACACAAAGCAAATGTAATCTCTAGCATCGAAAAAATGCCTAACGGATGGGACACTTTTTATGTCAAAGATCCACAAGGATTATTGTTTCAAGTCGTGCCAGGAGACAAATGGTTTACTACAGGAAAACATATTACGGGGGGTATTGCGGGATGCTCTATAGGTGTTTCGGATATAGAAAAAGCAAAAACGTTGTATTCCGATATAATGGGATACGACAAAGTTGTCTATGACAAAACCGACACCTTTTCCGATTGGAAAAACATAAACGGAGGGACAGGAAAATATAGAAGAGTTTTACTTACACAAGGAAAACCATCGGGAGGAGGATTTACCAAACTAAGTGGCGATACCTACATCGAATTGGTACAAGAAATAAGCGACAGAACTCCAGTTAAAATTTATGCAGACAGAATTTGGGGAGACATTGGATTTGTCCATTTAGGATTTGACGTTAGAGGAATGAAAGACCTTGGCGTAGCATTAGATAAAGCAGGATTTGGATTCACTTGTGACACCAAAGATGTATTAAGCATGGGTGAAAACACAAAAGTTCACTGTACCTACATAGAAGATCCAGACGGAACATGGATTGAACTAATTGAAGTTTACAAAATTCCAATTATCGAAAAGCTAGGATTATTTCTTAATGTAGAAAAAAGACCAGCAACACAACCATTACCAAATTGGATGCTAAAAGCATTAAAATTTTCTAGAGTAAAAGATTAATATTTACAAGTCCAATCCACAACTTTTTTAACATTAAAAAGTTGTGGATTGGACTATTTATATTTACTTGTTTCACTTTGTAAAAAGTAAAACAAGCTAAATCAATCGCTTTAACAAAGCAAAGAGGCTTATCAATATAATTTATAGTGATGAATCCCCCCCCACACACACATATAAACGGTTTAACTTTAAGTCCAAAATTTAATTTTTACTTTATTTATTGAATATTGTTCGTTTTTTTGTCTATTTTCAAAAATAAATTCTGAAGAGATATACAAAAGAGGATAATAAGACAGTTGTTGTGCATCAGTAAAAAAAACGATGGAAGTACTTGGATATTTTATTTTTAAATTATTTAAAATAGGACTATTAACCTCTGTTTATCCTTATTTTATTTTTACATTATTTAGATTCTTAGCATCAAAAACAAACTTGAATTAAAATGAAAATACTCCACACCGCAGATTGGCATTTAGGAAAAAAGCTAGAACAATTTTCTCGTCTTCCAGAGCAAAAGAAAGTAATGGGCGAAATTTGTTCAATTGCAGACAAGGAAAACGTTGATGTTGTGATTATAGCAGGAGATTTGTTCGATACTTTTAACCCGCCCAACGAAGCGGTTGAATTGTTTTACAAAACGTTGAAAAAACTATCTAATAACGGAAAAAGATTGGTGGTCGCCATAGCTGGGAATCATGATTCACCCGAACGGATAGAAGCTCCAAATCCATTGGCGATAGAAAATGGAATAATATTGACCGGTTTTCCTAATACCGAAATTTCGAGTTTTAAATTAGAATCAGGAATAGAAGTTACTAAAGTGGATCGTGGTTTTGTTGAGGTAAAACTTCCAAATATAGCATTTCCATTGCGAATGCTACTGACTCCCTACGCAAACGAATATAGACTTAAAACATATTTAGGAAACGAAGACAAAGAAGAATCATTGCGAGATGTATTGGAAAAACATTGGCTAGAAAATGCGACAAAATATTGTGACGACAAGGGCGTAAATATATTGATGACGCATTTGTTTATGATAAAAAAGGGCGAAACACCTCCCGAAGAGCCAGATGATGAAAAACCGATTCTTCATGTAGGAGGAGCGCAAATGGTTTATACGCACAATATTCCATCTCAAATTCAATATACGGCACTTGGACATTTGCACCGACCGCACCAAATGGATAGCGAACCTTGTCCTGTTGTTTACAGTGGAAGTCCTATTAGTTATAGTTTTAGCGAAGCCAATCAAAAGAAGTTTGTTTCTATTGTAGAACTATCTCCAAAGGAAAAGGCTGTAAGTCAAAAAATAGAATTAACTAAAGGTAGAAAATTACTCAGAAAAAAATTTGCTTCGATAAACGAAACAATCGAATGGTTGTCAGAAAACCAAGAAGCACTGGTGGAGTTAACCATAAAAACCAATACCTTTTTAACTGCGCAAGACCGAAAAGCTATTTATGCTAGTCACAATGGTATTGTTACTTTAATTCCTGAGTTGATTGCTGAAGATAAAAAAGAAGAAGCGGGCAAGCAAATAGATTTGAGCCAGAATATGAATGATTTGTTTCGTCAATATTTTAAATCAAAAAACGGAGTAGAACCCAACCAAGAGCTTATAGATTTGTTTAATGAAGTAAAAAATGAATGATGGTTTATGCTAATTCCACCTCTAAAATAAGCTGATTCATTAGACTGTTTTGCGTTAGGGATAGTAATGGCATCCTTTTCTTTTTTTTTATTTCAAAAAAAAAGAAAAGATATAATGGATAGCCCGCTCGAACGCCCAAAGAAATAAGAAGAGGAAATAAATATAAATCTATGGTTTCTAGAATATTTTTATCTATTATTGTAAACATTAGCCTAAAAATCTGATTGAATTAATCACAAATATAATAATGGCATAATTTTAGTAAAGCCTAAAGAAAAAATAATATGAAACAATTTTTAACACTAACAATATTCTCCCTTTTTACATTGATAGGAGGGTACGCTCAAAGCACCAATAATATGGTGATATTTGTAGAAGACGCTAAACCATTTTACGCTGTAATCAATGGTATAAAACAAAATGTACAACCAAAAACTAATGTAAAAATTACAGGACTTACAAATCCTTCGGTGAGTATAAAAATTATTTTTGCAGACAGTAATATTCCTGACATTTCTAAACGTGCATGGTTTGAAACAATGGGAAAAGAGGCTACTTATAGAATTGTTCATACCAATAAGAATGGATATAAATTACGTTTTTTTGGCGAAGTTAGTTTAATGAGTTCTGTCGCAAATGCAAATCAAGAAGTTATCGAATTCCAAGCGGTAGCACCTAGCGCAACGCATAACGAAACGGTGACAACTACGACTACGACAACTACAAATGGGGATACTTCAGTTGGAAATGACGGTTTTGGAAATGATAATGTAAATATAGACATGAATGTTGACGGTTTTGGTATTGATATGAATGTAAATATAAATGAAGCTAGTCAATCTAATGCTAACACTACGACGACCACAACGACCACTACTTCAAGTAGTTCTACTACTGATTTTAATTTAGAAACTCCTGAAACAATTATTGTTTATGTTCCAAATTATGGAGGTGCGGTTGGTTGTCCAGTTCCACAAGAAACAATAAACTCGATAAAATCATCGATTGAAAATGAAAGTTTTTCTGACGATAAAATGAATGTTGCAAAACAAGCATTGAAAAATAGATGCATAAAAGTCAGCCAGGTTATAGAATTAATGACTGTCTTTGATTTTGAAGATAATAAATTGGAGTTGGCTAAATTTGCTTACGATAGAACTTATGACATCGATAATTATTACTTAGTCAGTAAAGAGTTTGATTTTAGTTCAACTAAAACAGAATTAAATAATTATATAAATAGTAAATAATTAATTGATAATAATTAAATTTGCAAAGCCTACCATTTTGGTGGGCTTTTTTTTTATAAAAATAAGATGAAAGGTTTAAAAATAGGAGAAATATCATTTAGTTCAAGGTTGTTTACAGGAACTGGTAAATTTAGTTCAGTAGAAATAATGGAAGAGGCTTTGCTTGCTTCAAAATCAGAATTAGTAACCGTTGCTTTAAAAAGAGTTGAATTAAAGAACGAGAAAGATTCAATTTTGGCACACCTAAATCATGAGCACATCAACCTACTCCCCAATACTTCGGGAGTAAGAAATGCAAAAGAGGCTGTTTTTGCTGCAGAAATGGCAAGAGAAGCTATGGAAACTAATTTTATAAAATTAGAAATCCACCCAGACCCAAAATATTTAATGCCTGACCCAATTGAAACATTAAAAGCGACTGAGATTCTAGCAAAAAAAGGTTTTATTGTGCTACCATATATTCATGCCGACCCTGTTCTTTGTAAACGATTGGAAGAAGTTGGAACTGCGGCTGTTATGCCTTTAGGTGCTCCAATAGGTAGTAATAAAGGATTGTTGACAAGTGATTTTTTAAAAATAATAATTGACCAATCAACCGTCCCTGTGGTCGTAGATGCGGGAATTGGCGCACCTTCTCACGCTGCTTATGCAATGGAATTGGGAGCTGATGCTGTTCTTGTAAATACAGCAATTGCTGTTTCGGACAATCCTGTAAAAATGGCTAGGGCATTTCAAATGGCTGTAGAATGTGGACGAATGGCTTACGAAGCCAAATTAGGAGCTCAAAACATTGTAGCAAAAGCAAGTAGTCCTTTAACTAGTTTTTTGGATTAGTTAGGGTTCACTGAAAACACTAGAAATCAGTAGTGCTGCTATTTTAGTAGCTTTTTATACTTTTTTAGTGCCCCCTAGTTAATAACTTTGTGAATAAACCACCTAAACAAAGGTTAGGAAGCCTTTATCTATTTACTATTTTTGTTCCCTAGGGTAAATTTTATCCCGAACAAGGAAAATCAAGAAAGTATGTTTGCAACAATATTTGGAAAGAAAAAATTAACGGAAGATAAAATAGCCAATATATTTGTCAATTCATTGTTGGAATCTGTAGATCGTACATTTGCAGATGTAGCAACTACAATAATGGTTGACCCCGATTTTGTAACTCAACCATTTATAGACAAAACAGATTCAGATAAGTTTTTAATGATTGTTTTGGCTGGGAATTACAATTATTTTTCTCGCTATTTTTCGGCACTAGAAGAAGATTTGCTAAAAGGTCAAATCACAAAAAAGTTTGCGAATGTTTTTGGTTTGCAGTTTGACGAAATGAAAGCTATCATTTCGGAATATCAAAATTTAATTTATAGAGTAAATCATCCGTCAAAAAATACGCTTTACGGAATGTCGAAAGCTGTTTTTGCTAAATATAACTTAGCGCAGTATCAAGATGATTATTTTGCTCAGTTGAATGCTCCAAATCCTTTATTCTTAAAAAGATTAGATGGTGTAATGGAAAATTACTTATGGAATTGGTCCGTGTTTTTAAACAAGTATAAATTCAATACTTCAGCGCATTAAAAAACGAGCATAAACGCTCATCAGTTTAAACTTAACTGCTACTATTATTACTTTTCAAAGGCTAGCAGACTCATTCATTTATTATTCTTTTATAAAACTTACTAAACGCAACTGGTAAATCAGATGGTTTGGGAAGTATATTGTAATTTTGATGTCCAAACATTTGAGGTAAATAATATTTTGCTTGCGATTCGATTGCGAGGGAAAAGGTGTGTATATGTTTTTTATCGAGTTCTCTCAATGCTTGTTTTACATCTTCAATACCATACTTGCCTTCGTAAGTATCATAATCGTTTGGTTTTCCATCGGAAAGTAAGATTATCCATTTTTTTTGAGCCTTTTCTTTGTCTAATGAACTTCCTGCGTGCCGAAGTGCTGTTCCTATTCTTGTAAAGCCTTCTGCTTCTACTGACCCGATTCTATCTCTCGTTTTGTGCCAAGACTCTTTAAAGGTTTTAATGTGATTGTAAGAACAATGATTTCGAGTATGAGAAGAAAAGCTGTCGATTTGAAAAGAAATATCATACTCATTCAAAATTTCTCCAAACATTAAGACTGCATTTTTTTCAACACTTAAAATATGTTCGTTATTCGTGTATCCATCAGATGATAAACTGGTGTCCATGAGGATTAAAACTGCCAAATCTTTTTTTCTTTTTCTTTTTGTCAAATAAATTCTTTCCGATGGAGTTCTTTTAGCATGAATATCAGCATAAGTGTCTATTACGGCATCTAAATCTATATCTTCTCCACTTATAACTTTGCTTACTTTTTCAAACTCATTGTGTACACGAGCGAATAATTTGTGTAACTCTCTTTTTGTTTTTATGTGTTCTTGAATTTCCTTATGTGCATATCCTTCTCTTTTTATTGATAAAAATTTTGGAAACACTTTACAGAAATCTGTTTTATATTCCTTTTTCTTATAATCCCATTCATCGTAAGAAAGGTATTTTTCATTATCCGATAATTCTTCTACCTGTATTTCAGCGGAAGAATTTACAAATTCGGCTTTATAAATAGAATGAACAGTGTCATCAGATCTAACCGTATGTTTTAAGTTCAACTCTCTAATTGCATCTTCATCATCGGACAAGGTATCGTCTCCTTCCATTTCTTTAAAAGAGCCATTAAACTCAGAAAGTGTATCTACTTTTTCGAACTGATTTTGTACCACATTGTCTTCTACTTGTTTTTTGTCTAAACCAACTACGGTAACTTCATCGCTAGGATTTGCTTCGATTTCGGTTGTAATTTCGGTTTCATCTTCATTTTTACTCCCTTTTTTATTCGGAGAAGAAGTTGTCGCTTTAAATTCTAAAGGATTTTTCCACAACCAACGTCCATAAAGCCAACTGTAATCGACTTCTTCTTTTTTATTTTTATAATAACTTTCTAATGTCGTTTTAAAATCAATATAGATTTCTTCTGTAGCAGGATATTCTTCAAACAAGATAGGTAAAACTTCTTTTGAACTTTCGAAGGCTTTTAATTGTGAAACACTTATTTTATGCTCTTCTTTTCCTTCCCAATTCAACATTAACTTTTGTTGAATCGAAAGATACAAAACTCTAAAGAGATAATAGTTCAAGTTTTTCTCAGTACTATCAGAAAAATAAATGGCTGTAGGTAAAAAAAACTTTAAACCAGACCAGCCTCCTTCTCTTTCAGAAGTCACGATTTCATTTTGAAATCCCGTTAAAGCTCTAGACAGAATCGTTAATCGAGGTTTTAGGGATTCAAGAGAGACAGTACCTTTTTTATTCGCGTCGCTATTCTTCGAAGAAATTTTCTTATACCAATCGTGGACTCTCTTAAATAATACCTGATCTAACTCCATTTCTATATTTTTTTACAAAAATAAACTATTCCAAATATATTTACATGACGAATCTTAGTTCTGCTCAAATCAATTACCTATTACTCAGTAATTTCTTGACAAAATTAGTAAAACAAAAAAAGCCACTTGTTATTTGAC
>WFNC01000253.1 GCA_015488785.1 Flavobacteriales bacterium
GTCAATGGCGCAATTAGAAACCGAAAAAAATGCAATTCAGTTAGCAGAGTCTAATAAATTGAAACACGTTATAGGTCTAATAAATCCAGAAAGCAAGCATCATAAAGTAGAATTAGGAGCTTTAGTCATAACCAATTTTGGACAATATTATATTTCTGTTAGTGTAGGGAAAATCACTTTGGGAAAAACGATCTACTTTGGTGTCTCAGCAGTATCTCCCATAGGACAAGCATTTTTAAATCACAAAGAAGGGGACGAAATTATTTTTAATGGGCGAAAATTTAAATTGAAAGAAATTATTTAAGTTAGTTTTTTTTCTTTAGATAGACAATTAGCAATCTGTTTTAATAAGTTTAGATTTAAATAAAACATATTCGTTATTGTCAGTCATCATTCTCAACCTCCTATATTTTACAACACCTGAATAAAAAAAATGGATAAGTTACTAATTTTTGATTTTGAAGAAGATATTTCAACTCTATCTATACCTAAAAAGCTTAACAATCCTTTTGGGTTAGAGATTTCAGAAATTGCAAAGATTGCAGTCAAAGAATTTCAACACTATATTTCTTTAGAATCAAAAAATTGGGAATATGATTTTCTTACCGAAAAAGGGAAAATGTTTGGTATTCTTGTCGTTCAAAGAAAAGATAATTCTTATGGATATTTAGGTACTATTTCTGGTAAAATCCCAAATAATTATGATTGTAAAGAATTTATACCTTCCGTTTTTGATGCTTCACTCAACGATTTTTTCTTTGATAAAGGAATGATTGAATTAGCTGAACTAAGTGGTCAAATTAAAAACTGTACGAATGATACTGAAATCAACTGGTTAAAAATAAAGAGAAAGCAAAAGTCAATATTATTACAAAAATGGCTTTTCGAGAGTTATCGATTTTTAAATGTTTTAGGAATGGAACAAAATGTAGTAGAAATATTTGAAGCTTCTTCACATGGAAATCCACCTGCCGCAGCGGGGGAATGTGCAGCTCCAAAATTAATTAACTATGCTTTAAAAAACAACCTAAAACCTATTTCATTGGCAGAATTTTGGTGGGGTAGTTCAATTGCCAATAAAGAAAAAGAGCACAAAAAATTCTATCCTGCTTGTAAGAATAAATGCCGACCTATTTTAGAGTTTATGTTAAATGATAATGATTTGTATGATTCTATGAGATAACTATATTTTATCTGTTTTTTCTTAATCAATTCTTTCATGCAAAATAGCTCCTTCGGGTCTTTTATGTTTCCATCTTTTATGAGACCAAAGCCAATATTGAGGATCTTCTTGTATTTGTTTTTCAACTTCTATATTACAAAGTTGAGTTATCTCACCATAACTTGTTTTAGAAGGATCGTCGCAAACTACCTGCATTGTACCGGTGTAATATCCTCTTTTTACTTTGTCAATTCTACAAAAAACAACGGGTAAATTTAATTCTTTAGCATATTTTTCTGCTCCATATAACATTGCTGTTTCTTGGTTCAAAAAAGTAGTCCAATAACTCTTCTCTGGATTGGATGGACTTTGATCTACAGCAAAAATAGTTCCCTTGGGTTCGCCAAAATCAGTTGTAATCATTTTTTTTACTTCCTTTACAGGGCATAACTTCAAACGATATCGTTCTCTAGACGCTCTAACAATCTGGTCAAAGAACTTGTTAGACAAGGGTTTATAAATTCCAAAAGGAAGCGTCTTCATTTGCATTCCAATACTTATCGCTAATATTTCCCAATTATTATAATGACCGCCTGTAAATATAATATCTCTACCTTCATCATATATTTTGTCAACAACTTCTGGGTTTAACAACTTAAATCGTTTCAAAGCTTCTTCTTTAGAAAGCGTAAAGCTCTTAATACTTTCTAAAATAAAGTCGCAAAAATGGCGGTAGAAGTCTTTCATTATTTTTTCATGTTCCTCATCAGATTTTTCTGGAAATGATTGTTTAATATTTCCAAGTACAACCGCTTTTCGATAGCCGATAAGTCTATAAATGAGAAAGAATAAAAAATTAGAAAGCCCGTACAATAAAGGGTAGGGGAGTTTTGAAATTGGATATATAAAAAGATAATATGCTATTTTACTTCCCATAGTTGTAGTTGTTTTTTTGAATAAATTTAATTTAATAATTTACAAAAGACTTTTTATTTGAGCTAAAAGCGTAATATCTCCTAATATTTTTAAATCATGCTTTTCTTTTTTTGGATTATAAAATATTGCTTTCATCCCTGCATTATTAGCTCCTTCAATATCAACTTTAAAATTATCACCGATATAAACACTTTCTGTATTGAGTGCGTCAGCTTTTTTTAGAGCATAATTAAAAATTTCTAAGCTTGGTTTGGTACAGCCAACTTCTTCGGAGGTAACTATACTTGTAAAATACTTTGTTAAATCACAATTATTTAATTTAACATGTTGAACTTCTTCAAATCCATTTGTAATGATATGCAAGCTATAATTTTCTAGTAAATAATCTAAAATAGCTATTGTACCTGCTATAAGACAAGTTCTCTTGGGACTATTCTCTAAATAAGTTATCCCCATATTTTTAGCCATTTCTAAATCATCTATTCCATAATATAATAACGTATCATAAAACCGAATATATTTTAAAGCATCTTTATCCAATTCATTCGCTCTATATTTTGCCCAACAGATTCCGTTAATTCTTTCATACACTTTAAGAAATTCTTCGGATAATGAAATTCCTTTTTGATGAAGATTATACTGTTCCCAAATACTAAGAATCTCTAATTTAGAATTTTTTTCAAAATCCCAAAGTGTATGATCCAAATCGAAAAATACATGTTTTATAGTATTAGATTTCATTTACTTACGTTTATTATTAGAAATAAAAAAAGCCTAACAAATATGTTAGACTTTTTTTATATTTTATCTATTTCTATTTAGATTCACCTTCTTTTTTAGAATCTATATTAGCTTTCTTTATTTCAATAATAATATCTGTATCATCAAAATCTACAAATAGCGTATCTCCTTCTTTCACATTAGATTTTATAATCTCTTCTGCCAATGGATCTTCTAAATGTTTTTGAATTGACCTTTTTAAAGGTCTAGCTCCATATTTTTTATCGTACCCTTTGTCTGCGATATAATCCTTTGCTTTTTCAGATAATTCAATTTTGTAACCTAACTCATTAACTCTTCCGAATAATTTTTTCAATTCGATATCAATTATTTTATGAATATCTTCTCTAGATAAAGAATTAAACATAATAACATCATCAATTCGATTTAAGAACTCAGGAGCAAAAGCTTTTTTCAAGGCATTTTGAATAATTCCTTTGTTATCTTCTTCAATGCTGTCTTCTTTAGCTAACGTTCCAAATCCTACACCTCCTCCAAAATCAGACAATTGACGCGCTCCAATATTTGAAGTCATGATGATGATTGTGTTTCTAAAATCGACTTTACGACCTAAACTATCTGTCAATTGACCATCGTCTAATGCTTGTAGTAAAAGGTTAAAAACATCTGGATGTGCTTTTTCAATTTCATCTAATAACACGATTGAATATGGACGTCTTCTTACTTTTTCAGTTAATTGTCCACCTTCTTCATATCCTACGTATCCAGGAGGCGCTCCAATTAATCGAGTTACAGCAAATTTTTCCATATACTCACTCATATCAATTCTAATAAGCGCTTCTTCAGTATCAAACATTTGTTTAGCCAATACTTTGCAAAGTTGAGTTTTTCCAACTCCAGTAGGACCTAAGAATATAAATGAACCAATTGGTTTATTCGGATCTTTTAAACCAGCTCTGTTTCTTTGTATTGCTTTTACAACTTTTTTAATTGCTTCATCTTGTCCAACAACAGAACCTTTTAAATTGTCGCTCATTTTCATTAAACGACCACTTTCTTTTTCTGCTACACGTTGCACAGGTATTCCTGTCATCATAGAAATAACTTCAGCAACATTATCCTCTGTTACAACTTCCTTGTGTGTTTTACTATCTGCTTCCCATTTCAATTTTTCATTGTCAAGAGCTTCGTAAAGCTTTCGCTCTGTATCTCTCAATTTGGCAGCTTCTTCGTATTGTTGACTTCTAACAACTTGATTCTTCTTCTCTTTTATTTCTTCAAGATCTTTCTCTAATTTGATAATCTCTTTAGGAACTTTTATATTAGTAATGTGAATTCTAGACCCAACTTCATCTAATGCATCAATCGCTTTGTCTGGTAAATGTCTATCGGTAATATATCGAGCAGTTAATTTTACACAAGCTTCAATTGCTTCATCAGTATAAATTACATTGTGATGCTCTTCGTATTTTGATTTTATATTATTTAATATTTCAACTGTTTCTTCAATAGAAGTTGGCTCAACAATTACTTTTTGAAAACGTCTTTCTAAAGCTCCGTCTTTTTCGATATGTTGTCTGTATTCGTCCAAAGTTGTAGCACCAATACATTGAACTTCTCCTCTTGCAAGAGCAGGCTTTAACATATTAGAAGCATCTAATGAACCTGAAGCTCCACCAGCACCAACAATTGTATGAATTTCATCAATAAACAATATAATATCTGGATCTTTCTGCAACTCGTTCATTACAGCTTTCATTCTTTCTTCAAACTGACCTCTATATTTTGTTCCAGCAACTAAAGAAGCAACATCTAATGATACAATTCTTTTATTGAACAAAACACGAGAAACTTTTCTTTGAATGATTCTCAAAGCCAAACCTTCAGCAATAGCAGATTTACCAACTCCTGGCTCTCCCAATAGAATTGGGTTGTTTTTCTTTCTTCTACTCAAAATTTGAGAAACCCGCTCTATCTCTTCTGTTCTTCCTATTACAGGGTCTAATTTTCCTTCTTCAGCATACTTTGTTAAGTCTCTTCCGAAATTATCGAGTACAGGTGTCTTCGATTTTGAATCGCTCGGCTTTCTACTCGCTCCGCTTCCTCCTCCGCCAAATCCACTAGACTTAGGCGCATCTTCGTCTGGTGTTCCAGGCAATTCTGCTTTAGGTTCTTGATATCCTTGTTCCATCATTAGTTCTAATTCTTCTTTTACGTATTCGTAATTAATTTTATAATCGTGCAACATTTTAGTTGCAATGTTTTCTTCTTGTTTTAGTATAGATAGTAATAAGTGTTCAGTACCGATCATATTACTCTTATAAAGCTTAGCTTCTAAATAAGTAATTTTTAAAACTCTTTCAGCTTGTTTTAATAAAGGTAGGTTTCCTGCATTAATTGATTTATTAATCCCATTAGGAAGCTTATCTTCCAACGTTTTTCTTAATTCCTTAATATCAACACCCCTTGATTTTATAATTTTCAAAGCAATACCTTCTCCTTCCCTTATAAGACCAAGTAATAAGTGTTCTACTCCTATATAATCGTGACCAAGTCGGAGCGCTTCCTCTCTACTGTAACTAATTACATCCTTTACCCTTGGTGAAAATTTTGCTTCCATAATCTATCTAATATCTTAACAGTGACTAAAAATAATAAAAAACTTTAACATAACTAAACAAAATCTATACCTTATTATATAAAGAATAAATTATTTTTTATAAGATCTAAATGAATTAGTTCGTAAATATCAGTTTAAAGTAATTAAATGAGTTCTATTAATTTTGTAAAACAAGTAATTTTTATCTCAAAAAAAACTACAAATCAAAGTTAAAATTTATTGTTTTTTATAGTTATTAACAACAAATCTTTTTTACACGAAGATTTGTTAGCAAATTATATGCATATTGTATGGGAATGGCGTTTAAAACTAGTACTTTCGAAAGCTTTATTAGGCTAGTTAAATAGTTGTAGTGAAAAAGTAATAGAATTTAACCATTATAAAAATAAAATGGCAGAAGAAAAAGGAGAAAAGATAATACAAGTAAGTATTGAAGACGAAATGAAATCCGCTTACATTGATTATTCAATGTCGGTTATTGTTTCTAGAGCATTACCAGATGTAAGAGATGGACTTAAACCTGTACACCGTAGAGTTTTATACGGAATGCTAGATTTAGGAGTAAGAGCAAATACTGCTCATAAAAAATCTGCCCGTATTGTCGGAGAGGTTTTAGGTAAGTATCACCCACATGGAGATTCATCAGTTTATGATGCAATGGTTCGTATGGCGCAAGATTGGTCTTTACGTTACCCTTTGGTTGACGGACAGGGTAACTTTGGGTCTGTGGATGGCGATAGTCCTGCAGCAATGCGTTACACAGAAGCAAGGTTAAGAAAAACAGCTGAAGAATTGTTATCTGATTTAGATAAGGAAACGGTTGATTTTAGACCCAATTTTGATGATTCATTACAAGAACCAACAGTTTTACCAACTAGAATTCCAGCTCTATTAGTTAATGGAGCTTCAGGAATTGCAGTAGGTATGGCTACAAATATGGCTCCTCATAACTTAACAGAAGTTGTTGATGGTATAATGGCATATATCGATAATAGAGATATTGACATTGCAGGTTTAATGGAGTTTATAAAAGCTCCAGATTTTCCAACAGGAGGTATTATCTATGGTTACGAAGGTGTAAGAAATGCTTTTGAAACAGGTAGAGGTCGTATTGTAATGCGAGCTAAAGCTTCTATTGAAGAAATTAGAGAAGGAAGAGAAGCTATTATTGTTACGGAAATTCCTTATCAAGTTAATAAAGCCGATATGATTGAAAAAACCGCAGGGTTAGTTCATGAAGGTAAATTAACAGGTATTTCAGAATTACGTGATGAATCGGATAGAAACGGAATGAGAATCGTTTACGAATTGAAACGTGACGCAATTCCAAATGTCGTTTTAAATAAATTATTTAAATATACAGCTTTACAAACCTCATTTTCGATTAATAATATAGCATTAGTTAAAGGTCGTCCAGAAATGTTGAATCTAAAAGATATGATTCATCACTTTGTTGAACACCGTCACGAAGTTGTTATTAGACGTACAGAGTACGAATTGAGAAAAGCAAAAGAACGTGCTCACATATTAGAAGGTTTAATTATAGCATCTGATAATATAGATGAAGTAATTAAAATTATTAGAGCTTCAAAAAGCCGTGAATTGGCTAGAGTAGCTTTAATGGAAAGATTTAAACTTTCTGAAATTCAATCGAAGGCTATTATCGAAATGCGTTTAGGTCAGTTAACAGGCTTAGAGCAAGATAAGTTAAGAGCTGAATATGATGATTTAATGGCTACTATAAATGATTTACTTGATATTTTGGCTAATGAGTCAAGAAGAATGCAAATCATTAAAGATGAGTTGGTAGAAATTAAAGAAAAATATGGAGATGAAAGACGTTCTGTAATTGAATATTCTGCCAATGAAATGAGTATCGAAGATTTAATTCCAGATGACGAAATGGTTATTACGATTAGTCATGCAGGATATATCAAACGTACTCGATTAGATGAATATAAAGTTCAAAATAGAGGAGGAGTAGGTTCTAAAGCTTCAACTACTAGAGATAAAGATTTCTTATCAGAGTTATTTGTTGCTACAAATCACAATTATTTATTAATATTTACCGAAAAAGGGAAATGTTTTTGGATGCGTGTATTTGAGATTCCAGAAGGTTCTAAACAAGCTAAAGGAAGAGCAATTCAAAACTTGATAAATATAGGACAAGACGATAAAGTAAAAGCTTACATAAGCACTGGAGATCTTAAAGATGAAGAATATGTAAATAATAACTTCATTGTAATGTGTACTAAAAAAGGTGTAATTAAAAAGACCAAATTAGAAGCATATTCTAGGCCTAGAACAAACGGAATTAATGCCATAAGTATTAGAGAAGGAGATGAATTATTGGAAGCTAAAATGACCAATGGTAAAAACGAAATTCTAATGGCATTGAAATCTGGTAGAGCAATTCGTTTCTCGGAAGAAAAAGTTCGTTCTATGGGACGTACAGCTTCGGGAGTTAGAGGAATCACAATTGTTAATCCAGGAGATGAAGTAGTAGGAATGGTTTGTGTCGAAGACTTTAGTCATACAATATTAGTCGTGTCTGAAAAAGGATATGGGAAACGAACATTGCTAAACGATCCAGAAACAGGAGATGCTATTTATAGAGTTACCAATAGAGGTGGTAAAGGTGTTAAGACGCTTAATATTACTGATAAGACGGGGGAATTAGTTGCAATAAAAGTAGTTACAGATGATGATGATTTAATGATTATTAATAAGTCTGGAATTATGATTAGAATGCACGTAGATTCGTTAAGAACTATGGGTAGAGCTACACAAGGAGTAAGATTGATAAACCTTAAAGGAAAAGATCGTATTGCTGCTGTCGCAAAAGTAGAAAGAGACGAAGAAGAAGATGAATTAATTGAAGGTGTTGAAGGGATTGAAAACCCAACAGAAAATCCAGAAAACAATTCAGCTTCAACAGAAGAAGAATAAACAATTATTAAATAATATAATTGATAAAACTCCTAACTTTAATTAGTTAGGAGTTTTTTTGTTTTGGTTCTACAGGTTTTAGTGTGGGTATAAATTTAATCATCAAAAACAACATTGTACGTAATACATTTTACAAAAAAATACGAATAGAGTATTAAACTTTGTGTTACTTCTAAATAATACACCCCAGACAAACTCGGTAGGATCTCTGTTTTTATCATTTTTTTTGATAATGGTTCTGTTATTAAAGTTCTATAAAAAGATAAATATATCCTTAATTATTTAAAAACAAGTATTTACTTTGAAAATACAAACATATTTACTATTTTTACGTGCGAAAATATAAATGTACTCAATCAGGAAAGGTAGCTTGAGTATGGTCACAAATTAAAATAATAATAATGAGCGAAATAGCTAAACTTACTTTAGGAGAAGAAACATATGAATTTCCAGTTATTGTTGGTTCTGAAAATGAAAAAGCAATCGACATCTCAAAATTGAGAGGAACAACAGGATATGTAACAATTGATCCAGGTTTTAAGAATACAGGTTCAACAACTAGTGGAATTACATTTTTGAATGGAGAAGAAGGAATTTTAAGATACAGAGGATATCCAATTGAACAATTAGCTGAAAGCGCTTCTTTTTTAGAAGTTTCATTTTTATTGATATACGGTGAGTTACCAACTAAAGTTGAGCTAGAAAAATTCGAAAGTGAAATTACAAATCACACGATGGTTCATGAAGATATGAAAACGCTTTTGAGAGCTTTTCCAACAGGAGCACATCCAATGGGTATTGCAGCTTCTTTAATTGTTTCATTATCTACTTTTTATCCAGAATCTCAAGACCCGAATAGAAATCAAGATGGATACAATTTATCAATGATTAGATTAATGGCTAAGTTACCAACTATTGCAGCTTGG
Source organism: Flavobacteriales bacterium (assembly GCA_015488785.1). Taxonomy (GTDB): domain Bacteria; phylum Bacteroidota; class Bacteroidia; order Flavobacteriales_D; family Parvicellaceae; genus S010-51. Next base: position 9,335 of record WFNC01000253.1, read on the forward strand.
TCACATAAGTTTTCTCAAAGACATCCAGTTGTTTATCCTCAAAATAAATATAATTACATCGAAAATTTCTTAAACATGATGTTTAAGTTGCCAGTAGAAGATTATAAAATCGATCCTGTTGTAGCAAAAGCATTAAATACATTATTAATTCTTCATGCAGACCATGAACAAAACTGTTCTACATCTACAGTTAGAATTGTAGGTTCTTCTCAAGCAAATTTATATGCTTCTGTCGGAGCTGGTATCTCAGCTTTATGGGGACCTTTACATGGAGGGGCAAATCAAGCAGTAATTGAAATGTTAGAATCTATTAAGGCTGATGGAGGAAATATTGCCAAATGGATAGACAAAGCAAAAGATAAAAACGATTCATTTAGATTGATGGGATTCGGACATAGAGTTTACAAAAACTTTGATCCAAGAGCAACAATTATAAAAAAAGCAGCTGATGATGTTTTAAAAGCATTAGGAGTTGAAGATCCTGTTTTAGATATCGCTAGACAAATAGAAGAAATAGCATTGAAAGATGAGTACTTTATTAAACGAGGGCTTTATCCAAATGTAGATTTTTATTCAGGTATTATTTACAGAGCAATAGGAATTCCAACAGAAATGTTTACGGTTATGTTTGCTATAGGACGTTTACCAGGTTGGATTGCA
>WFNC01000254.1 GCA_015488785.1 Flavobacteriales bacterium
GTAACGGCCTTATCGGTAATTCCACAAGGGACAATGTTGTTGAAATAATCTAAGTCTGTATTGACATTGAGCGCAAACCCGTGCAAGGTAACCCAACGGCTTGTTTTTACGCCTAGGGCACAAATTTTTCGAGCGGTTGGTAAATCTCCATCTAACCAAACTCCTGTTTGCCCTTTTACTCTTCCCGATTCTATTTGGTATTCTTTTAGGGTGCGCATAACGGCTTCTTCCAAATAGCGAAGGTATTGATGTATGTCGGTAAAGAAATGATCTAAATCTAAAATGGGATAACCAACCAATTGACCAGGTCCGTGATAGGTAATGTCTCCTCCTCGGTTTATTTTATAATAGGTTGCTCCTTTTTGTTTTAAAATGGCTTCACCGATTAATAAATTATCTTCTGATCCGCTTTTTCCCAATGTATAAACGTGTGGATGTTCGCAGAAAAATAAATAATTTTTAGTAACTTCTAATTGACTTTGGTCTGTTTGTTTTCTGTTTTTTATTTTTAGATTAACAGTATTGTCAAAATGTTTGGTTTGATAATCCCAAGCTTCTTTGTAATCGATAAGACCGAGGTCTTTAAATAGAACGTTTTTATTTTGCATTAAAAATTCGTTTAAATAGATTCAAAGCAATTCGCTTTTTTCAGTTGATTAAGAAAAAAAATAGCGAATTGCTTTGAGTAAAATGTGTAGCCTATGAAATTAAACCGTTTTTTTATTTTGCGTAAGGGGTAGGAGCGGCATCCTTTTTTGTTTTTCACAAAAAAGATATAGCGGATGACCCGACCTGAAAGGTTACGCCCAAAACTTTTTAAGCCAATTTACCGAGTTCTCCTTTTAAGTGATTGATAACTTTTATTTCTATTGGATCTACGTTTCTAATTTCGGCTAAGTAAATCGAAATCCAATCGCCTAACATAATGAAATACAAAGATTTTTCGATGGCATCGTTTCCTTTTGACCAGATTTCGAAGTGCGTGTTGGTGTATTTTTCGATTACCTCTTTTGAGATTTCCATTCTACGCTGCGTACGGTTATAATCGGTCTCGTTTCTGAATAAAATAACGGCATATTCGTCTTTTCCTCCTGCCCATCCAACTAGTTCGTTGTGCGTCATTTCGGGTAAATAATGATGCCATGCTAATACTTTTGCGTTTTCGTTTAGCTGTTGTCTAAGCCTTACAGAAACACCTTCGTATCCTTCTTCTGAATAGATGATTGCTGTTTTTCCTTTTAATCCTTCAGCAACTTTTAAAGCTTCTTTTTTTATTGAATCAATATTAGCGTCAATTGTTTTGATTGCATTAGAAATTGAGTTTTTGAAAGTAGCTCCAATAAATCCATAGTGGTTTAATAGAAAGAATTGTTGTGTTAAAGAATAAGTTAACATTGCTCGAGGAGAATGGCAAGCTGGTAGTACAATATGATTATAATTGTGTTTGATTGCCAATTCTAAAACTTTACCTCCTGAGGTAATGCATGCGATTTCTGCTCCTTTGTTTTGAGCAACCTCCATGGCTTCGAGCGTTTCTTCGGTGTTACCCGAAAAACTACTTACAATGACCAATGTTTTTTCGCTAACAAAAGCAGGTAAACCATAACCGTTGTTAATTGTAATGGGAACTTTTATTTCGCTTTGAACTAACTGAGCGACTATTTTTCCTCCAATCCCAGAACCTCCAAGTCCAGTGATTACTATGTTTTGAATTTCTTTTTTCGTTTTCTCTAAACTAGCGTTTTCTCCGATTTTTAATGCGTCGGTTAACTGTTCTGTAAACTGTGAAATTAATGTTTTCATATTTGTATAATCCTTTTGTTCATCAAATGATGATACGAAAATACTAAAAAAAAACCGCTTATAAAATTTCTTTAGGCATTAAGATTTTGAGAATGATTAATTGTTGTGTTTCTTTTAGCGGTTTAAGTTTTTACTTGTGTTTTTTAAAAACAAAATTAGCATAGCTAGTGCTATGCTAATTTTATTGTAAGGGAGTCAATTATTACTATTGAAATACTTGGTAGAACGCTTATTTTTATTTTTTAGTTCCCTGTAAATTTAAATAGACCGTCCTTGGAATTGTAATTACCTTGAGCATCATAGTATTTACTACCGGGAACCCATCCGTTGTTTAAACTTGGGTAAGAAATAACTTCATCAAAACCAACTGCATACTGTCCTCCAGTTGTATATTCCATTTTTTCTGTCCATGTCGATCCTCCATCATTTGTGTAAGAGAAGGCTAAACCTCTAACTCCCATTCCGTGATTAGCATCAGCAAAACGAATCATTAAAAACTTTTGATTCATTTCTGTTTCTGTCCAAGTTGCTCCGCCATCTGTTGTTTTGTATAAAAACTTGTTTTCAAAACCTGCATTGTCTCCTGCTACTACAAATCCAACATTGTCATTGATCCAATTTGCAGAACTAAAATAAGATTTACCAGTAGCGTGAGCGACTGTCCATGTTGCTCCATTGTCTGTCGATTGAATTATTTCTATTCCATTGGAACCATCGTTTACCGCTGTAATTGTTCCGTTTTGAGCAAGGTAAAGTCCATTACCTGCATGATCAACAATATTCGTTGTGTAGGTACTTTTACTATATTTTTGTGAATATGATATAGCTTTTGTATTGTTGTTTATCTTGAATAGATAAATATTGTTGGGGTTAGAGCCAAAGAAAAGCGTTTCTACATCATTTGAAGCAAAAGATCTTCCCCACCAATCTACATATTCGTATGTTGTATTGCCACCAGAGGTTGTGAAAAATGGATTGGAGAATGAAGTCCAAGTAGCACCTTTGTCTTCAGAATGTTGAAGTTTTAATAGGGCGTCGTTATTTGTATTTCCATTATCTGATAATCTAAAGCCATCAGTTGCATTAATAAATTGTAATGCCTCTCCACTAATATATCCATTGTCATAATCAAGGTCAAAATTATTGTCGATTACGTTCCAAGTACTTCCTGCATCTGATGTATTCATTAATATACGTTTGCTTAAATCTGTTTGGTTATAACCGATAACCCATCCATTATTGTCATCGACAAAATCGAGGTAGATAATTTTATCATAATAAGAATCTAAATCAGTAAAAGCCATACTCGTTCCTGGTTGACCTCCACTTCCTCCATTTCCACTTCCTCCACTTGTTGGAGTTTGAGTTTCTGGTTTTTTTTCTTTTTTGCATGCAGGGACTCCAAATATTATTGTTGTCGCTAATAAAAGGATCCCTATTTTTGAAATAGTCTTCATGTTTTAATAGTTTATTAATTAGATACTAAAAGTACGTTTAATCGCATTATTTCGCTTCACCCTAAAGGGTGATTTCTTTTAGAAAAGCCTTGTTTGCATGATTTTTCTTCTTTTTTCAACATAAAGGATTAAGTATTTAGGGTTCGCTGAAAAAGTTTAAAAAGCTACTAAAACAGCAGTACTACTGATTTCGAGTGTTTTTTAGTGAGCCCTATTTAAGGTTCGTTTACAAATTATAATAACCCATGCCAATCTCGGTAGAACCAAACATATTGGAGTAAAAAGATTTTGAGAATGATTAATTGTTGTGTCGGTTGAAGATAATCAGGTCTGTTTTTTCTTGAATTTTACAATCAAATAAACGAAAACAAAAATAGGAGCATTTAAGAAAATGAATAAATCTAAATGTTGAAAATATTCTAGGTGGAAAAAACCATAATTCCGCCCCCAATAATGGTTGTTTAAATAAACTTCTTTAGCGAAAGAAAGAATAAATACAGCGGTGAGAATGAAATTCCAGATGAACGCTTTATTTTTAGTTTGCTGGCTAACCCATTTCAAGAAGAAAACGAAGGGAAAGAATAAAAGCATGTGAATGGTAAACATATGTCGAACAAGGGTAGTGACGTGAAAAGCGGCAATGAGTACTGCAATTGATATTATTGAGATAAATAAAATGCTTTCAAGTTTATGTTTTTTGTAAAAGAAGATAAATCCTACAAGCGAAAAAATAAAAACAGGATTTGAAACCAAAATTCCAGGAGTTCCATTGTTTACAGCTAGCGACCAATCAATGTTTGATTTTAGGTTTTTGAAACTTGTAAATAAATTGTCAAACCCATCGAAAAAATTTCCAGAGAGCGCTGTTAAGAAGCTTTTTTCCTCTTCAAAAAACGGGTTGTATTTATTGCTTTTTAAAAAGATTTCGCCAAAGGTGATGTAGTTGTAAAAAATTAGTATTCCTACAAAAAAAGAAACAATACTAGCGGCTATTATTGTTGGCTTTAAGAGGTTGCTGATGTTCAAATATAATTTTTTATGAAGAACAATGTAAAGGTAAATCGGAATGATGAATAATATGTTTTGTAACTCAACGATGGTCGAGAAACCGATGATTGCTGAAATAATGTAAAGTGACTTCTTCCAATCTTCTTCTTTGTTTATTAAGAGGGTGATTGTTACAGCTAAAGTAATCAAAACCATGGATGGAGCATGAGAATATAGATGTGTACTCTCCATTTGGTTTAATGTTGCTAAGCCTGCTACTACAATTAAAATAATCGATTTTTTATAATCAAACAGAAAGACTTTAAAAGACAATACGAATAACAGATATAACCCAAAAGCACCACATAAATTAGGGAAGAGCGTCGCTGAAATAAAACGATAGTCTGGTTTGTCTTGCGTAGTTTTTGGTAAAATGGGTTTTACTAAATCAGAATAGAACAAGAAAGGTATAATGGAAAAAGCATTACCAGGTAAACGATCGGAATAGATAACACCATCTTTAACGGCGTAATCGGGCTTACTTAAATAAGTTCCCATGTATTTTTCGACAGAGAGTTCATGGTCGTAATACATTGTGCTAGCTAGGGCTAAATGACCACCATCGTTAGAACCATTGCGCCCCGAAGAGCTGGCAAAATAATAAAAATAAAAAAAGAAAAGTACCAGCATCAAAATTATCTTTTGATGCTTATTTAATTTCTCTAGGGTAAATATTTTCTTCATTTGATGTGCTAATCTTTTCTAAAGGTAATTTTTATTTTGAATTTACAAACAGAAGTTTACTATTATCCTAATTGAATATTGAAATGCGCATTTCAATATTCAATTGGGATAATATAATGTATTCAAACTTAAAATGCTATTGTCTAGCTCGTATTTCATTGTTCAATCGCTAAAATATTTAACATTAAGTTAATGTAGGTTGTTTTAATTAACAATTACTTAATCTAAAAACAAATTAGATAATTATTGATTGAATTATCTTTGTGAGGTAACAAATTTATTCAATCAAATTTGCTTTTGTTTGAGTAGATTATTTTTAAAACAGAAACATGGGATTATTTAGTATTCTATCCATTATTGGAGCGCTAGGATTTTTTATCTACGGGATGAAAGTCATGAGTGAAGGAATTCAAAAAGCTGCTGGAGATAAACTAAGAGGAATTTTAAAAGCAATAACTTCTAACCGTCTTTCGGGAGTTCTTACAGGTTTTGTAACTACATCTATTATTCAGTCTTCATCTGCTACTACGGTAATGATTGTTAGTTTTGTAAACGCAGGTTTGCTTTCTTTACGTCAGGCAATTGGAGTTATAATGGGAGCCAATATTGGAACTACAATGACGGCTTGGTTGTTAGTCTTGTTGGGGTTTTCTAAATTTAGTTTAGCGTCTTATTCGCTACCAATATTAGCGATTGGAGTTCCTATGCTTTTTGTGAGTAAAGATCAATTGCGTTCTTTTGGAGAATTTCTAATTGGGTTTGCACTTTTGTTTATGGGGCTTTCGGCTTTGAAAGGAGAGGTTAAAACATTGCATTTAGAACAAAATCAAGACTTTATAAACTTTATTACAGATTTAGGGTCTGGAGGTTATCCTGCAATCTTGTTATTTGTTTTGATTGGTACAATTCTAACTGTAA
>WFNC01000255.1 GCA_015488785.1 Flavobacteriales bacterium
TAAATATATAGAAGAGTTTTCGTTTGATACAATAAATATTGAGCCATTGATGTTTCCAGATTTACTTTATAAAAACACTAAAGAGCTATATTATTTTGTTGGTTTACACGAAATATTTCATACAACTCCTGAGAATATTGAACTTCAAGAAAAAGAAGATGATATTGAATTTCCTGCAATGATGCTAGAAATAAAAGCTTTTAGAAAGCGTAAAAAAATTAATAAGAAAGCAATCAATTATAATTTTAGTAAATTATAATTACTTATTAACTAACAATTACTAAAAAGTAATTATTCTTTTAATTTTAAGTTTATTTTTTTGATGTTCAGCTACTTATGTAATTGTAACTATCCTATTTTTTTAGTGTTTTAAATAAAATATTTCACTTTGTTGATAATTAATGCTAATTTAATTAACTTTATCGGCTATACGTTGATTTTTTTATAAAGTTGATGTATTTAAATTTTTTAAATAAACTAGTGAAGAATTACTCTATATTCATATTATTTGTTGTTTTAACAAATTTAATGCTTGGTCAAACAGCATCAGATTCGTTACCTCTTTTTCATAAAAGAGATTTACATAATTCACCTTCTCAACAAAGAGGTAATGCTGTCACATGTGGTACAGTTCCTAACCAATTTACAATTCAAATTGTATCAGATTCTAGTTACAACGGTTACGAATTATTGTGTGCCGATGGATGTACAGGTTATTATACCGTAAATGTAACTGGAGGTATTGGACCCTTCTCTTTTCAATGGCTTGGAAATGGAAATGCTGCAACAAAAAATAATCAGTCTTGGACACAAGTTTGTGATCAAAATGCAATTCAGGTTTTAGTTACAGACGATGGTCAATCGACAACTTGTGCCGCTTCTCATGTTTTAAATGTTCCAACTCGTTTACAAACTATAAATTTTAATTTAACCCCTCCAAGTTGTTTCAATTCTTGTGATGGTACAGCTACTCATTCTCCTGTATTTGGAGTTCCTTCTTATTCTTTTAGTTGGACAAATGGTGAAACCACACAAAATGCGAGTGCTTTATGTATTGGTTCTAGTACGTTAACAATTACAGATCAAAATGGTTGTCAATTTGATACAACAGTCACCATTACAACTCCTCCACCTATCTTTGCTAATGTCACCATTACTGAAGTCACTTGTAATGATGCTTGTGATGGAGTTTTAACGAGCTCTCCTAGTGGAGGTACAGGAGGACCTTTTAATTATACATGGACAAATGTTGGCTCAGGAGCAACTGTAAGTAGTACAAATACAGCTACAAATCTTTGTGAGAACGATACCTACAATTTACATTTAATTGATAATACGAATTGTTTTATAGATACAGCAGTTACCTTGCAAGATAAATTACCTATGACTATAACTGTTGCTTCAACAGTTGATGCCCAATGTTTTAATGTTTGTAATGGACAAATAGCTTTAAATGTAAGTGGAGGAACACTTCCGTATGTTAGTTATTCTTGGTATCAAGGTGTTTTTGGAAGTGGAGTTTTACAAGCTTTTTCAGGTGTATCTGTTAATCAATTGTGTTCAAATACAGATTATTACGTTGTTGTGACGGATTCAGATGGATGTTCTGATAGTTTACAAATGAATCAATTAGGCTCTCCTCCAACTATAAATATTCCAGAAAATCATACAGATAATAATTGTTTTGGCGCAAATTCCGGAACGATAGATATTTCTCCATCTGGAGGGGCAGGTGGAACTTATACTTATGCTTGGACAACTTCTGATGGAACAGGATTGGTACCTACCAATAAAGATCAAGTTGGATTATCTGGAGGAACTTATCAAGTAGTAGTTACTGATACCGATGGATGTCAAGAAACGGCATCGATAACAATTGCCGAACCAACCGAGATTTTTGCGAATGGAAATTCAATCGATATAACCTGTTTCAATCTAACCGATGGGCAAATTACCCTAACAACTACAGGAGGAGCAGGAGGATTTACATGGAGTTGGACATCAACGGATGGAACATTTGTAGATCCAGGTACAGAATCATTAACAAATTTAGATTCTGCAACTTACACAGTTCACATTGTCGATGGAGATGGATGTTTTAAAGATACTTCATTACATA
>WFNC01000256.1 GCA_015488785.1 Flavobacteriales bacterium
CTAAAACGAGTATTACATTGCTGAATAATGATTTTGTTGATGGAAGCTCAGAAAAAGTATTTCTAAAAAAAGATACCATACAGTTTTGGGTAAAAAATATCGATTCTATTTCTAAAATTAATTTCATAGCAAATATCGAAAACTTTGATGCAGATACAACGAAAGTAAACGTAAATAAGTTGAAGAAAAATGAGGATACAATACTTCGTTATAATACGAATACGAGAAATGACATTCCTTTTTTTGAGGATATAATTTTCACTTTTAAAACTCCAATTTCTAACGTTAATACAGACTTCATTAAAGTTATAGATGAAGATTCTGTTTCTATTCCTTTTCAAAGTAAAATAGAGGAAAATAAAGTTTTCATTATAACAGCACTAAAAGAAGACGTGGATTATGAGTTGTTTGCCTATCCAAATGCGTTTGTAGATGCTTATGAGCGAACGATCGATTCTACTCATTTGTTTTTTAAAGTCAAACCAGAAAATAAGTTTGGCAATCTTATCTTGCATTACGAAAAAGAAAGTTCAGTTCCTCATCTGTTACATTTAATCAAAAACGGAACAGTACTCGAAGAAATTTACATCACAGAAAAAACGAAGACAATCAATTTTAAAAACTTAGCAACAGGTAATTATTTGCTAAAATCAATTTTTGATGCAAATAAGAATAATATTTGGGATACAGGAAATTATCTAAACAATAAGCAACCTGAAAAAGTAAAGCTTTACGAAGGTAAAATAGAAATAAAAGCAGGCTGGGATGTTGATTTAACTTGGAAAGTCTTTTAGGTTTAAAATAGAATAGATTCTATTGGCTGTCTGTTTGATAAATTCTACACTGGATCTTCTTAGAGTTACGGTTATCTAATTAGGTTCACATGACCAATATACTCATGTGTTTCATTGCTATAATCTCGTAATTTATATTTATAAATATAAACATCTATTGGAGATTCAATTCCATTTTGTGTTCCGTCCCATTTTGCTCTTAATCCGTCTGATTCATAAATTAAATCTCCCCAGCGGTTAAAAATTTGTAATTCTAATTCTATTATTCCAATAAAAGAACCTTTAAATGAATCATTCAAATTGTCGTTGTTTGGAGAGAATGCATTTGGAACATAACCAAAATAAGCAGGGTGTATTTTAATGTACTTAGAAGTTGTATCGGAACATCCCAATTGATTAAAAGCAATAAGAGAAATTAAATAATCTCCTTCAAGACTGTAAATTGTTTGAGGATCTGTGAGCGTTGAAGTTTCTTCGTTGCCTAAATCCCAAAAATATAAAACTGCATTTTGTGATTGGTTCACTAAATGAAGCGGTTTGTCTTCAACTCCTGAATTTGGAGAGGCAATAAAGTCTGCTGTTGGTTTTGATGTGGTAACTAAAACAGAATCCCGAATAAAATAAGTATTGCAATCGTCATATACATTGACATAAAAATATTGTGTGTTTTCTGTAGAAACCTCTACTTCTTCAGTTGTTTCGTCGATGTCCCATTCGTATCTGTAATTTCCAAATCCTCCGTAGGCATAGACTCCTATTGTCGCATTGTCAAAAGGGCAAATAGTGGTGTCTCCGTAAGAAATAGTTTCTAATAAAGGGCTTACAACAGTTATCAAAATAGAATCAGAAATGGTATGGTCACATTCATCCGATGCAGTAACAACAAAATATTGATTTTCTAATGATTCAACCGTAATGTTCTCTGTAGTTTCAGCTGTGTTTGTCCATAAATAACTCAGGTTTCCAGCTCCTCCACTAGCTGAAGCTATTAAATCAACAGGCGAGTTAGGGCAGTAGATTGTGGTGTCGTTACTAACTTGAATTGTTAGTGCTGTAAATGCTTGAACGGTAATCGTTGTACTGTCCACTACTGACTGTATTCCACAATCATCAGTAATGGTTAAAATATAAGTTGTTTCGCTAGTTGGACTAACTTCTATGGACGAAGTATTTTCTCCTGTGCTCCATGCATAAACGTAATCGGGTGAGCCTCCAGTTACAATTGCTTCTAAAGTGGCAGAACCTCCAACAAGACATGATATTTCTTCATCGTCTGGCATTGTTAACTCCAATGGTGTTTGATCAATGATTTGCAGGGTTATCATTAAAGTAGATTGTTGACCACACTGACCGCTATAAGTCAATGTAATAATAACGTTCTCTGACACTTCGCTAATTAAATCATGAATGGTTTGTAAAGTGATAGAAGCTGTGTTTTGTCCAGCGGCAAAAGAAATTGTTGGTGGTAACGTCATGTAATCGCTTCCATTAAGTGCACTTCCGGTGTAGGTTAAATCATAAGTTTCAGCTGTACTAAAATCTGCACGAGTAAATGTAATCGTAGAATGAGAGCACCCTTCTAGTAGTTGATTGTTTGCTAAATTTCCTTCTGTAACTTCTTGAGAATTAACAACGATTGGAGCTACACTTGTAAAACTTTGCGCTTCTAAAAATACACCGGAATCAAAGATTCCATCTCCCGCATCGCCTATTGCTATTTTGATGTGATAAACTTCCCCACATTCTACAGCTGTTGAAGCTGTTAATACGGTGGTAAAACCATCATACTGAACAAAATGAGTACTTGAGTTTTGAGGGGAGCTATTACCATCTCCATTATTTACATAGTAAGAACTATAGCTTAGGTGATTCAAATTGTTAATTGCTACTGGAATTGAAGTTCCCGGGATTAGAGCTATATTTTGTGAGCCCGTTATTCCTGGTCCGCTTATCCAAAAAGCAAAGACATCATTGTAATCATCGTTTACATATTCGATGTATTCTTCTGAGGCAAAAACATAATTGAAAGAAGCTATACTTCCTGTGGCTTCAAAATCAAATTCGAGCACAGCGGCATTATAAGTTTCGATTCCGCCTGTTAGTGTTTCCAGTTGAGCATCTCCCGGTCTGCTGTTATCTACTCCTGCTCCTCCATCGTCATTTGGTCCAAAAGGTCCTTCTTGCGAACCAAACAATGAAGTTTGATTTAGAACTGTACCTGTTGTCATAATGATGCCAGAAGATAGTCCAATGTTACAATTATTACCATCAAAATACCCAATTGCATCAGGATGTCCAGTATAGGTAATGTTGTATGCATTGACACCATTACCCAATAACGTATTCTGAACCAAGTTTGTTGGTGTCACGCTAGAGTTTGTAGCTAATTGAGCGCTAGTCAAAATAGTTACAAAACTTAATAATATGGTGAATATATTTTTCAATCGAGAGGGGTTAAATTAATTTTGTTTTAGGTTTTAAATAATATCTAATTCCAAAGTTAGCACTTACTGTTTGAGTTTTTTTATTAATAAAATAATTCTTTTTTGTTATGTTATTTAAGCTTTGAGTATAGTTTATTTCTCCAAAAACATCAAAGTTGTTCGCTATTTTTACATTAGCAACAATTGCTCCTAACAGCGAAAAGTAATTCTTTTTCAACATGGTATTTTCATTTTCTAACTGAGCTGTTTCAATTCCCCTGTTGTAGTAGAAGTCTAATTCGGATTGGTTGTTATATTTTCTAAGGTAAGATCCTTTTACGTTCAATAAGCGACTATATATACCTCCTCCTTGAACCGCGATTGAGTATTTGTCTTGTTTAAATTCATATCCAATTCTTAAAGGTATTGAAAGGTATTTGTAAGTATTGTATTTATCATTTTCTAATTTATGAATTAATTCTTCGTTATTTTCGGTGTGAAAAACATAATGAGCCGAATCTTTATCCTGTATTTGTACTCCACTAATTTCGTCTAAATTAAAATATTCTAATACTTCTTCGTTTTGTACATTTTCAAATTTATACATCGGCTTGTAATCTCTCAACGATGAAATTTTTAACCCACTAGAAACTAATATATTTTTCCAATTGTAATTCGCTCTAATTCCACCAGCAAAACCACTGTTTACAATTCCTTCGTTTCTATAAAAGTCCCATTCTTTTTTGTCATAATCACTACTTAGCTCATTTTCATTCAATTCATTTTTAATGTTCAACTGATTGAAAGGAGTTGCGTAAACGTCTATAGAGAAAGTTCCTTTATATTTTACATAATCGACATCTTTATTTTGATAATCAAAAGTAAAATCAACAATAGATTTATCAATATTTGAATTTAAGGGGTATGCTTTTTTTGAAGATGAATTATAACTTAATTTATCAGAATCATTAGTTCCGATATCAGCTGTTAAGAATTGACGCTCAGCGTTTGATAATTTAATTTTCTTAATGTCGTTATTGTTTTTTAGTACTTTCTTTTCTTCATGCGAGTGAACTTTTATAGTTTTATCGCTTTTTCTTTGAGTTTCAGTTTGTTTGTTTTTAATCAAAAGATTCGTTTTACTTTCATCTTCTAATTTTTTGTTATTTGTAATGTCTGTACTCGTAAGTGCTTTGTCTTTGTTCTGCTCTTTAATTAATTTTTCTGTTCTCTTTTCTGAATTTAATGTACTTCCTTCGTTTTGTTTGCTGTTTGGTATAAATGATTCTTTATTTGGATATTTAGTAATTTTTGGATTCAGTTCGGTATTATAACTTAATTTATTCCAAAGCGGAAATGAAACAGACCCTAAAAGAAGTAAAATCAGCAAGGCTTTCGTTTTATGAAAAAACCAAATGTTCTTAAAGAGCATCTTTCTGCCTAAAGATTTTCCTACTTGGGCAGAAGGAGTCACAGTGTTGTTTTCAACATGGGCTCTTATCATATTGTCAAACTCTTGATTATTCATTGTATCCTAATGTTTTTTTTATTTGCTTTCTAGCTTTTGATAGCTGAGATTTTGAGGTGTTTTCCGAAATAGATAGAATTTCTGCTATCTCTTTGTGTTTGTAGCCTTCCATTACGTAAAGGTTAAAAACGGTCTTGTATCCTAAAGGTAAACGGTCTAGTACTAACACTATTTTTTCTTGAAGCGTTTTGACTTCTTCATCTCTATTTTCTGCTTGTCTTTCTGTTTTTAGATGATAATCTTCTACGTTTTCGGTGAAATTATGTTTCTTGTTTTTTTTATTTAAACTCAAAGTTGTATTGACAACAATTGTTTTTATCCAAGTTGTCAGCGAACCGTCTCTTCTACCTTCAAATGTTACAATATTCTTGTATATTTTTACAAAAGAATCTTGTAAAGCATCTTCGGCTTCTGATTTATTAGTCGAATAGCGCATCGCAATTCCAAGCATCGCACCGCAGTAACGATTGTATAATTCGTTTTGTGCGAAACGTTTTCCTTGTTTGCAACCAGCTATAATATCTTCTTCTGTTATCACCTTTGGTGTGGCAAGATAATTAACAAAATGAATATTCTCTAAAGAATGCGTATAATTCATCTAATTAACTAACTGTTTTAATCTTAATTGGTTGCCTTTTTGAGTCGTGAATATTATTTTTTACTCACTACTGATACCAACCTAAGTTTACAAAGTAGTAAATTTGCAAATAATAACCAAAAAGAATAAAAGAGAATGATAAGTCTGTTTATGACAGAGGTGTTTTATCTCAATTAAATATTAAAATGCAACTTAAAAAATAAAATAAGCATAGTTTCAAATATGGTTATTTTATTTGAAGAAGTGTATCTGATAATAAAGTTATTTAGGGTTCCCTGAAAAACACTCTAGATCGGTAATACTGCTGTTTTAGTAGCTTTTTAGACTTTAAAATGCAAGGTTTTCTTTATTATACTAAGAATTTTAGTGCAGTTGAATAGTCGTTATCCTAAAAAGCACACCCTATTTCGTTACCTGCAACTCGCAGTATATGCATACAGCTTCGTTTTGTCGTCTCATATGATATACTTTTTAGACTTTTTCAGTGAACCCTATTTATTTGGCGCATTTTTGATGTTAATTGGTGTTATCAATACAGTAAGAGGATTCGAAAAGTTTAAAAAATGATTTCAATATTTAATAGGTATTACGCCTAAGTCTTAAAAAAAAACTTTAAATTACTCGTCCCGACTGAAGGAAGCTCATCAATTCAAATTAAAAAATAAGAAAAAATGAGTAAAAGCTAATCGGTTTGAATATAATGTATAGAACTGTCATAATTTTCAAGGTTAGTAGAATAAAAAATTAGAGATTGAAATAGTCATATGAATTTTAGATTAAAAACATTTAAAAAAGTTGCAGATAAATTGAGTTTTACAAAAGCATCAAAAGAACTCTTTATAACACAGCCTGCTGTAACTAAACATATAAATAACCTTGAACAAGAATTCAATATAAAACTTTTTAATAGAAAAGGAAATAAGATAGAATTAACAAAGGCTGGGAATATTTTGTTAATCTATGCAAGAAACATAGAAAACATATACAATCAATTAGATTTTGAATTAGCAGCATTAAATCAAAAACAAAAAGGCAAAATAAAAATTGGAGCAAGTACAACAATAATACAATATATACTTCCTCAACTTATGGCAAGTTTTAAATCTAAATTTAAAGATTTATCAGTAAGTTTAATAACTGGAAATACAGAACAAATAGAGAATGCTTTAAATAACAACGAAATAGATTTAGGAATTATTGAAGGACAATCTAAACGAAGTGAATTTAAGTATCTTAAATTTTTGGATGATGAAATTGTTTTGGTTGCGAAAAGTTCTAATAAAATTGTCAAAAATACTGAAATTTCATTATCTAAATTACAAGAGCTACCATTAATTTTACGAGAAGAAGGTTCAGGAACATTGGAGGTAATCTCATATTATCTAAAACAAAAAAATATAAATTTCACAGATTTGTCTGTTGAAATGCAGTTTGGAAGCACAGAAGGAATTAAAAATTACATACTAAATTCTGACCGATTAGCATTTCTATCCATCCAAAGCATACTTAACGAATTAAGACGAAATGAATTAAGTATTATTGAAATTACTGATTTTGAAATTAAGAGAGATTTTAATTTTATCATTCCCGAAGGACAACAGAATAAAATTATAGATTTATTTATAAAGTTTGCTTCTCACTATAACTTATCGTTATAATCGATAACTTTTTACAATTTGCTTCGGATTCAAATTTGTCGTTATTTTGGGCTAAAGAAATAGTTTTCAATACAGAACTAACGTTAATTGTAGGTACTAAATTATTTTTAAAATAGACTCAAACCGATTAGCTCTTCGTTTTTTTAGGCAATGTTGATTTAATTCATAATAAGGTAAAAAGGAGTAGTAATAGGTTACATCTTTTTTTTAAGAAATTATGAATGAAATAAATAAAAATAAAATACGTAAAGCTATTTGGCTTGCATATAGACAAAATTAAAAAAAGAAATGAAACAAATAAAAGGTCTTTCAATAACAGTTTTAATTGCAATTGTAGCTGTTGTTCTATCTGTATTTATTCCAATAGGAGCAGTTACCTTGGGGATTGTTTTTGGAGTAATAATCGGAAATATCTTCACGTTAAACTCCTCTTTTTCTAGTGGGATTAGATTTAGTGAAAAAAATATTTTATCTCTAGCGATTATCTTAATGGGAATTAAGCTAAATTTTGAAATAATTCAAGAACTTGGTTATAAATCAATAGTTATCATTGTTTTATCTATCTGTTTTACAATCTTTACAGCAATAATGTTGTCAAAAATATTCAAGTTGAAACCAAAACTTGGCTTATTACTTGGAATTGGTAATGGAATTTGTGGTAGTTCTGCAATAGCAGCAACAGAACAAATTATTGGTGCAGATGAAGATGATGTAGGACTGTCGGTAGCTATTGTAAATTTTTTAGGTACAATTGGAATTTTTCTTATTCCTTTTGTTTCAAAAATAATTTTAAATTTGTCTGATGTACATTCTGCCTTTTTAATAGGCGATACATTACAGGCTGTTGGACAGGTCGTTGCTGCTGGGTTTTCTATTAATAATGAAGTCGGTCATACCGCAACTATAATAAAAATGTTGCGTATCTTAATGTTGACACCTGTTGTACTAAGTTTAATTGTGGTATTTCGTCAAAGAAGAAAAGATATTAAAACAAAGGCTGTTAAAAAAAAATCATTCCCATTATTCATAATTGGATTTATACTAATGTCATTGATACCAAGCTTTCATTTGTTACCCGAAAATTGGATAAATATAATCGGAAAAGTAAGTCACTATCTATTCGTGATTGCAATGGTAGGAATTGGCTTAAAAGTTAGTTTTTCGAGTATCCTAAAAAACGGAATAAGAGCTTTACTAGTTGGTAGTTTGGTGTTTTTATTTCAAATAATATTTGGTATTCTACTAATTGAGTTATTTTTATAAAAATAGTTTTTGCCGATTAACGAATAAAAGTTGTTTAATGTTGCTCAACTTTCTATAATCTTAAAGTCCAGTCGTGCAAAATGATAAAAAGGAAGGCTATTTTTTCTTTTCTAATACAAGTGTAATTTTATTAAAATCGGCAGCTCCATTCATTACTTTTCTATAATCATTAAAATATTTCTTATCCAAACGGATAAAATCATAATATTCATCAGCGGTTATTACTAGTTTATTTCCTTCGATTGTATAGCTTGATTGAAATTTCATTATCTCTTTTTGGTCTAATTCAAAACGTTGGTCAATGTTGATGTCATTTAAATTTGTTATTTCGTATCCTGTTGGAATAGTAACTGTAATTACCCTGTGGTAATCTTTTCTATAATACTCTTCCAATGGTTGTTTTCGTTCTTTTTCTTCATACATTTCATGTTGAGGTCCAATAAATTCACCAACTTTTAAGAGGTAGTTTTCTCCTGCTTTTTCTACAAATGTTGTTGATTCCGCATTTGCTACAACTCGAAGTGGAGCGATTCCAAAAAACTTGGTGTCATCATTATAAACGGTCTTGTCTATTATGTCTATATCTTCATGAATAAAGGTTATTTGTTCGTCAATTGTTTTGTCTTTATCTTTTAATATATGCATGTATGGTTGTAATCCTCTAATATAATATCCTCCAGAACTTCTATCAATTTTTAAAATAGTTTTAGTTAAATCTTCTGTGTCAAAAGAAACATCTACAAGTAAAATGTCAAAATTCTTTTTATAGTCCACTTTCTCAATGTATTTTATTTTTCCTACTCCACTGACAAAATCTCCTAGCCTTACTTCTTTTATAAAAAGGCCGTAGCATTCAGTTAATTCTGGACTTGGGTAGCCAATACGGCTAGAGTTATCTTCAGGAGTTAAGTACTCGTTTATTTTCGGAAAGAAAAAGAGGTAATCGTTTAGGTAATTATTCGCTTCAAACTCGTTGTCAAATTTTAGATCAAATCGGTCTGTAGTTAACACCAATTCATATTTAATATCAGACTGTTCAAACATTTCGATGTATAGTTTTATGATCGCACGTTTATTTCCTAGTTTTTTATCTAGTAAAGTCGAAATTTTAGAAAGCTCTGGATTGTAGGAGTCTATTAGGTAATAGTTTGCTTTAATATAATCTTCAATTGCTCTTATTTTTGAAATATAATTTCGAGCTAATTCAACGTTTGTTAGTGGAAGTAATTTCTTTATTGCTTTTTTATCTTTTTTGGAAATGTCAGTGTGGTAATACTCAAAAATACCTTTTGCAATATTGTTGTATGAAGTTATACCACTTGTTTCAGAAACTGAATTATAATGAAGCTTGTAAATCAAATATTTTTTATTTGCATGATATGCTGAAAATTCTTCATCTTCCAATTTCTCTAAATAGTTTATTTTTAATTCCCAATGTAATTTATCTTTTAAGGTTGTATCTATTTTAACAGAGTCTAAACCGTTGAAGCTTTTAAATTGAAACAATAGATTGATAGGAGAATATAAATCGAATTCTATATTGTATTGGTCTATTTTGTTTTGTAATGTAACTCTAGTTCCACTATATGAAGGGTTTTTTTGTGTAACAAATAGGTGTTCTACTATTGATCCTTTTTCTACTCCTTCAAAAGCAAAGTATTGATATTCTTCACCTGTTTCTTCATTCTTAGATGTCATGATTTTTGATTCATCCAAAACGATTATTGTTCCATCTTTTTTTATTACTCTAGCTTTACTTGTT
Source organism: Flavobacteriales bacterium (assembly GCA_015488785.1). Taxonomy (GTDB): domain Bacteria; phylum Bacteroidota; class Bacteroidia; order Flavobacteriales_D; family Parvicellaceae; genus S010-51. The sequence continues at coordinate 10,027 of WFNC01000256.1, forward strand.
AAAATTAAAGAACTGTTATTGTAGGGTAAATAAATTTTATTGTGACGTTCTATTTCGTCATCAGAATTTAACCAAAAAGCTTTATGGTCAATGTTATATTCTAATAAATTGCCTAAATTATCGTAAGCAAATTCTTTTACAATCGTTCTTTTGATTTCAGCTATTTCTTTCGACTTTATTTCGTCGGTGAGTAATTCCCTCGTGTTTTTATCCCAATCATAATCTTTATGAAAAGGAATAATTTCTTGTGCAGAAGCATAGAGGCTAATTGTAATTATAATAAAGGTTAAAAGATTTTTCATTTGATTAAGGTTCTAAGGTGTGTGTTAAATATATTAAAGTTGTTTTTTTGTCAATACAACAACTTCCTTGTAGTGTTTTTCAATTTTACGAATTTCTTTCTTCAAGAGTATAACATCGCTAGCCGTTAGTGCTGTTTTCTTCATTGTTAAAACGTGTTTGTATGTTATGATATTCTCTTTTTGATTAAACTCAATTGAACTATCAAATATAGCGTTGCTAACGGTAATGTTTTCGGGTAAATATTTTAGCTTAAATGCTGTTGGTATTTCTAATTCATAATAATTTGTATGGCTTGTTTTGTATTTGTATTCAATTCTTCCCTCGTGTGTTTTTTCTGGTTTCATAAAACTTAGCTCGGGATTTAAGTTTAAATTAATATAGATGTCATTTCCTGCTTTTTTTATGTAATTGGGGATTGAAAATGAATAGTTTACACTAAAAGGTTTTTCATATTGATATTTATTTACCTCCTTAATCGAATCGATTAAAAAATTGTTATTTCCTTTTTCTAATTCTGACTTGTAAAATGATTTTAAATCGGTATCATTAATTTCGCCTTCGAGGTATGAAAAAATAATTGTTTTAGGATAACCATTGTACGAATGAGAAGCAGTTCCAACCAATTTATTATCAACTACCTTTAAGTAACAAGAATCAATTTCTGTATTGCGATTTGCCTCTACAACAGGTACTTTTCGGATTAAGAAATGACTAGAATCGATCGCAATTAATGTTTCTTTACCTTGGATAAACGAAGAGGGTCTGTCGATGTCTAAATAGCGACCTGTTGCATCTAAAAAATAGAAAGAAGAGTCAGAATCGATGTAAGTTAATATCATGTGATTGTCAACTACAGGAGTTGGAACTTCTGAATATCGGTATGGAAGTTTTCTTGTTCCTACCCATGTAATATAGCCTTTTATATTGGCGGTGTTTAACATTACTTGAAGAATACTTGAATTGTCTTTACAATCACCATATTTTTTTTGAAAAACATCATTTGCATTTCGAGGAACAAAACCTCCAAGTCCATCTTCAAAAGCGATGTATTTTATATTTTGTTGAACCCAATAATAAATATTTTTCACCTTTTGCAATTCTGTGTCACAATTTTTGGTTAGCGAATCGACTAAAGGTTTAAATTCTTCGTGATTTTCGGAGGTATTTATGTCTTTAATTAAGGAGTAATACCAACTGTACAATCCTCCAACATCATTCAGTAAATTTACTTTTTTGTTTTTTAGATTATAACTTCTTATAATGGGAATAATGTGTGGGATTTCACTTCTGAAACTCATGATACTTTCATTATATTCAAACTCTGGAATTTGATTTATTTCCCAAGTATAGATTGTCTCTTTCTTGTTTACTGTTTTATTAAAATTGACTTCAATAGAATCTAAATTGAATTTTTTAAATTCTAATTGAATATCATTATCCACATGAAAAGTTATTTTTTTCTTTACAATTGGTCTCCCTTGACTTAAAAAAACAGATTTAAGAAATCGAGGATTCTTAATTTTTGTCTGATAACTAATCAATGATTTAGCCCCTTTGCTAAGGTTAGGGTAAACAAAACTGATGCTTTTTATATCATCATGAAAAGATTCTGTAAATTCATCGCTGGTTTTAAAATCACTTATTTTTTTTTCTTTATATTTTCCATCTTCATATACAAACGAACTAGCTTTTAGTTTGTTTATTTCATAAAAAGAAGAATATGAAATTGACCGTTCAGAATTATATCTTGCGGTTGCATTCAAATAAAGTGTTTCTACACTTAAATCTTCAAATATTTGAACCTTATCATCTTTCATTATTATTCTTACTACCGAGTTACTATTTAAAGTTACAGCATTAGACTTTGGGTATAAAAGTTTGTACTTTTCAAGCTCTGGAGAATACTGACCGAAGATTAGACTAGAAGTTAATAGCAACAGAAAGACAGTAACTAAACTTACTGAGCTTTTTAAGGTATAATTGATTGTCTTTACCATTTATTTAATCATTTGAATTGCAGCATCATTAAAATAAACTAAAGTTTTGGTGAGCTTTCCTGTTTTATCATAGTAGTATTCTTTACCTATAAGCTCGTCGTCTTTATATTCTCCTTTTTGTTTTATTTTTCCATTATTATAATATTTGATGTACTCTCCTTGTAAAAAACCATTTATATAATTTAATTCTTGTTTTACTTTTCCATTTGGATAGTATGTTATGTCTTTACCTTCTGCTTCTGATTTCTCATAGTTTTGAGCTTCATAGATTTGACCAGTATAATAATACTCCATGTATTTTCCCTCAAAATTTCCCTTGTTTATTGTAAATGTTCTTGATAGTTTTCCGTTGTCAAATTTTGCATTTATTGTAATTGTTTCATCTTTTATTTCTATCATAGGAATCAGTTTTCCATCTTTACCAAGATAGCTGTATCCAATTAACCTTCCATAATCGTAGTATCGAATCACCTGTAAGTGCCCGTCTTCGCTAAAGAATTTTCTTTCTCCATCGTATTTGCCATCTTTATACTCCGAATATCGGATTAAAACCCCTTGTTCATTGTATGATTTCCATATTCCATCTTCTTTACCTAAAATATAATATTTCTTGAATTTTAATTTCCCATTTTTGTGATAAGCTTCCCACGTACCTATCCTATCGTCGGTATCATAATTTCCTTTGGTGTCAATTTTTCCGTTTTCATGGTACCAGATAAATTCTCCATGTCGATCTCCTTGTAAATATTGACCTTTCAGTCTTAATGATCCATCGAAATGGTAAGCTAGATATTCGCCATTGTTAGAATTGTAGTATAGCTTAGATTTGCTTTTAACTGTACCGTCAACATATTTTTTTGTAAAATGACCAATAGAATCGTAAGGCATTTCTATTACGTATGGTTTCTTGCCTGGAATTAAGAATAATGTTTCCTTTTCTAGCTTACCATCAAAATAATTAAAGATATCTGTGGTGTCTCCTGTTACATCATAGTTTATATATTTTCCATATAATTTATTTTTAAAGTAGTAATATTCTGAAGACTTGTCTCCTCCAGCATAATAAGTTGCCCATTGTCCAACTTTTTCTCCATTGTCATAAAAACCTTGCACGCTTATTTTTCCATCTTTAAAGTATTCGACGTAGTAACCTTCAATTTTATCATTTTTATAAGTTGCTTTCGAATAAATATCTCCCGTATCATAATATTCAATAAATTCCCCATCTAGCTCTCCATTTTCGTTGTAGTTTGAAGTACTTGTTAAAGCATTATTCTTGTTGTAATACTTCCATTCTCCTATTTTACCTCCTTTTACATTGTACAATCCTTCAGTTTGTTTATTTCCATTTACATAAGTGGATAAGAAGTCAAATTCTCCATGTTTTTTCTTTGTTTCATTGATGACGGTTCCTTCTTTATTAAAAATTTTGTAGCTAATAAAATTACCTTTCTTATAGTTTAGTTCAGAAGTTTTGATTCCTTTTCTATTGTAATCTATTGATAATCCATTTAGTTGACCTTCGGTGTATTGACTTACGGTTTCTTTCTTTCCATTATTATGATACTCAATTAGTTCACCTTCGTAAAGTCCATCGACATTGGTTACTTCACTCATTTTTTCTCCATTATGATAATAAAAATTTTGTTTCCCGTTCAATAAGTTGTCTTTGTAGTTTAACGTTGCATAAAGTTTTCCATCTTTATAGAATTTTTTCAAAACACCTTCTTTTTTATCGTCAATTAAATTTACGGTAGAATAAACTTGTCCATTCTTATAGTAGTTGATTAATTCTCCTTCCGCTTTTCCATCTTTAATTTGGTATTCGTATTCTTTTTGATTTCCAGCTCTATAATAAGCGACATAGCTACCATCTAGTTTGTCATTTTTGTAATTGTAAGTTCTTTCTAGAGCTCCATTAAAATAGTTGCGACTTCCTTTTCCTTCAGCTATATTATCTTTATAGGATGTCTTATTTATTAGTGTTCCTTTATTCATTCGAATGATAACTCCGTCTAGTTTACCTTTTAAATAAGGTTCTTTTTTGTGAATTGTCCCATCTTCACTGTAGTATATCCATTCTCCATTTTTTTCATTTTCGACAAAAGAACCTTCCGATGTCTTAGCTCCTAACTTACTATAGAAAACCCATTTACCATCTAAAGTATCTCCTTTTATTTTTCCAATTCCAATGAGCTGAAACTTATCATAGTAATAGAATTGATCTTCATCCTTTGGTCCTGTTTCCATTACTTTAGAGAACTTAGCGTAAAAATCGGCAGTGAAGTTTTTGACTGTGGCTGTCTTTTTTTGTGCAATAGCCTTATATTTTGAGTAAGATGATACATAGTGCGTCGTATAAGTCATTGCGTCGTATAAATTATTCGCTGCAATCCATTTAAAAATAGGGATATATTTTTCATTAAAAAAGCCATCTTTTTTGTCGTATGTTTTTAATTGTTCTAATAATGCGTGCATTTGCAATGCCGAAGAAGATCTTATTTTATTTTTAGTTTTATACTTTTTACTTAAAGCAATTTTATTATTTAGAATTAAATTAATCTGTTCAAAATCCGAATCATTTAAAGAGATTGAAAGGTTTTTTTTAGGGTCATAGGCTTTCTTTCTACTTGCAATTAAATTGGAATAAGCCAAAGAATTTGCTGC
>WFNC01000257.1 GCA_015488785.1 Flavobacteriales bacterium
GAGCAGGGGGATATCTAATAGCTGTTAAAGATAATGACGCAACACTCGGAATTGAAAATCCAGCATTGCTTAATAAAACGATGCACGGCTATTTAGCTTTAGACTACGTCAATCAATTTGCTGGATCCAATTATGGATTTACTTCCTATACCAAACATTACGACAGCTTAGCTACTTTTAATGCAAGTCTGCTGTTTGCAAATTATGGTAAATTTCAATATGCAGATGTAGAAGGAATTCGGAATGGTTCTACTTTCACGGCAAGTGATTTTGATTTTAGAATTGGAGCGGGACGAGAAGTTACTGACCGTATATCTTTAGGAGCAAACATTAATTTTTTAGCTAGTTTTTATGAGAAATTCAATTCGTTTGGAATAAGCTCTACACTAGGAGCTACATATTACAACGAAGAAAAAGAGTTTTCAGCTGGTTTAGTGATTAAAAATATAGGCTCTCAACTAAAATCATACACGAAAAAAAACAACGAAGCTTTACCATTTAATACGGTGATTTCTGTTTCAAAAAAAATGGCGCACGCACCGTTTAGATTAACTTTTACTTACCACAATCTACAAAAGTTCAACCTTCTCTATTTTGACGATAAGGCACCGTTAGAAAAAGATCCCTTGACAGGAGAACTAAAAGAAAATAAGCCACCTTCTTTTACGAAAAAACTAGTCCAGCATATTGTAATTGGAGGAGAATTACTCTTTACAAAAAACTTTAACATTCAAATCGGTTACAATCATAATATTCGATATTTAAACAAGACAAAAGCAAAACCTGGAGCAACAGGTTTATCTTTTGGAGTAGGATTTAAAGTCAAACGATTTCATGTAGCCTACGGAATCGGAAAAAGGCACATTGCAGGAACAAACAATCACATTACGATCTCTACAAAAATAGGAAAGAAGTAAAGCTGTTATCAAAGCGATTTGGTTTGAGTATATTGTTTATTTAAGTATCTTTACCCATTGGAAAATTATCTACCAACTTTATGGAATTTAGAATAGAATCAAAAGACGAAGCTACCAAAGCGAGAGCAGGAGTAGTAACCACAGCTCATGGAGAAATAGAAACCCCTATTTTTATGCCCGTAGGAACTGTAGGAACAGTAAAAAGTGTACATCAAAAAGAATTGGTTGAAGACATCAAAGCTCAAATCATATTAGGAAACACTTATCACCTTTATTTGCGTCCAGGCTTAGATATTATTGAACAAGCGGGAGGTTTACATAAGTTTATGAACTGGGATAAACCAATTCTTACCGATTCGGGAGGGTATCAAGTTTATTCCCTTTCAGGAACACGAAATATTAAAGAAGAAGGAGTGACTTTTAAGTCACATATCGACGGTTCAAAACATTTTTTTAGCCCAGAGGTAGCAGTTGATATTCAACGTACAATTGGAGCTGATATTATCATGGCTTTTGACGAATGTACCCCTTATCCATGTGATTATTCTTACGCAAAACAATCCATGCAGATGACCCATCGTTGGTTGGATCGTTGTACAAAACACTTCGATGCAGGACAAGGAAAATACGGATATGATCAAACGTTTTTTCCAATTGTGCAAGGAAGTACTTACAAAGATTTAAGAATACAATCAGCCGAAACAATCGCTTCTTTTGAAAGAGAAGGAAACGCAATTGGAGGTCTTTCGGTAGGAGAACCAGCCGAAGATATGTACGAAATGACAGAGTTAGTTTGCGATATTTTACCAAAAGACAAACCTCGCTATTTAATGGGGGTAGGTACTCCAGATAATATATTAGAAGGAATAGCATTGGGAGTAGATATGTTTGATTGCGTAATGCCAACTCGTAATGCACGTCACGGAAGTATATTTACAAGCGAAGGAATGATTAATTTAAAAAATGCGAAATGGAAAGATGATTTCTCGCCACTAGATCCAAATGGAACTTCTTATGTCGATAGTTTTTACACCAAAGCTTATGTCCGCCATTTATTTGCAGCAAAAGAAGCCTTGGGAATGCAAATCGCAAGTGTTCACAATCTAGCATTTTATCTTTGGTTGACAGGGGAAGCAAGAAAACAAATAAAAGCAGGAACTTTCAAAGCTTGGAAAGAAATGATGGTGCCAAAATTAAAAACTAAACTCTAAAACGAGATTAAATATTAGGGTGTTGCCTTTCCGAAAAAAAATCGGAAACGCCAGGCTATCCACTATATCTTTTCTTTAAAAAAAAAGAAAAGGATGCCGTTTCAACTGAGCGATAGCGACTTCACGAACGCTTATAAATGAATAAGAATAAGTGAGTAATCCTTAACACAAACAAACAAACAAACAAACAAATCTTTAGCATTGAACCTTCAATGCTAAAGATGCTAAAAATGAAAAAATTAGACTTATATATCATTAAAAAATTCTTAGGAACTTACGCCTTTATGATTCTAGCAGTCATGAGTATAGCAATTGTTATAGATGTAAGTGAAAAACTAAGAGATTTTACCGATGAAAGCAATAACCTTGGTTTTTTTGATGTTGCATTTGGTTATTATCCTTATTTCTTTTTGCATTATGCTAATTTATTTAGTTCACTAATCATTTTTTTATCCGTACTTTTCTTTACAAGCTTCATGGCGCAAAGAAGTGAAGTTATAGCCATATTGAGTAACGGAGTTAGCTTTGCCCGATTTACAAGACCGTATATGCTCGTTTCAACACTTTTGTTACTAATAGCCTTAGGAATGAATCATTTTATAGTCCCTCATTCCAACAAAAAACGACTTGGTTTTGAAAGTAAATATATTACGTTGGTAGAGGGAAATTTTAAAAAAGTGACAGTAGAAATTGACTCCAATACAATCGTAAGGTTCGATAATATCAATACAAGGCACAATAGAGTAAACCGTTTATGGGTCGAAAAATGGCGAACAAACAAAAATGGAACCTACGAACTCTATCGAGATATGCAAGTCGATTTGGCAAATGGAGATAGTATAAAACACAGTTGGAACTTAAAAAATGTTTTTATTCGTGAGATTACCGAGAATGGAGAAGTAGTTCATCGTTATGAAAATATAGAAGATACGCTACTCAATTTTAATACAAAGGACTTAGCTCAACGAAGTAATATAATGGAGTCTATGAGTACACCTGAACTTATAAAGTTTAGAAATAGCGAAAGAAAAAAAGGTTCAACATTATTAACGAATATCGAAATTGTTCTTTATGAAAGAACAGCATATCCGTTTGCGACTTACATCTTGACACTGATTGGAGTAGCAGTTTCTTCTCGGAAATCGAGAGAGGGAGTTGGAAAAAACCTTATCATAGGATTGATAATTAGTGTTACCTATATTTTCTTTATGAAAATGACAACCGTCGCATCTACCAATGTTGGACTTGCTCCAAAGATAGCTGTTTGGGTTCCCAATATCATATTCTCTTTTATGGCTGTCATTTTATATATTCAACGAATAAAAGAATAATTGAAGTAAAAGCAACCTTAACTATTTTTTAACGTTAAGATAGTATTAAGTATTAAAAAGTTATAAAATGAAACAGTTATTACTCATCTTATTGTCCTTGATCTTTACAGAAGTTAGTATAGCACAGTGTGTGGCTCCTACAGCTTTTTTTCCCGAACAAGGAACTATAATTAAGATATGTAAAGGAGAATCAATTTCTTTTGATGGAGGAGGATCTACAGCTCAAGCAGGATTTAGTATTGAAAAATATTATTGGGATTATGGAGATGGAAGCCCAATTGATAGTGTTTCGGGAGCGGTAATGAATCATACCTATCCATCAGATGGAAATTATAGAGTAATTTTAATTGTAAGAGATAATAATACTATTGGTAATTGCTATAATGGAAATTTTAGTTTTGCCGAAGTGTTAGTTGCTAAAGACCCTATCTTTTCGCCAATGACAGTTGGAGGTCCTGCCTGCTTAGGAGAGTCGGTTGTAATTGAAAGTTTTCCAGATCAATATGCTCAAGAATGGAATTTAACAAATTATGGTTCAGTGCAAGATCCGGTTTTAGAGGATAATCAAGGAACTCAAAATATAAATAGTACAACCGTTACGGATTATACTCCAGGTCAAACAATTACGAATGTGAATGAAATTCCAGATATTTTTGTAAACATGGAACATGAATATATGGGGGATTTAATTATAACGATTATTTGTCCAAATGGAAGTTCAGTCGTCCTTCAAGATAATGAAGGTTTTGGTGCGTTTTTAGGTGTTCCAGTAGAGAATGAGACTCCTCATGTTGATGGAGTAGGTTGGGATTATGTTTGGAGTCCCACATCAACAAATGGAAGTTGGGGAGCTAATGCTAATAATGGGACATCTTTACCTGCTGGGACTTACGAAAGTCAAAACCCAATGAATGCTTTGATAGGTTGTGATTTAAACGGAGTTTGGCAGTTTATTATTGTTGATGACTTAGGTTCCGATGATGGAACTATTTTTAGTTGGGGTGTAACGTTTCCTCCTTCTTTATTTAATGGAGGGATAACATCTTTTACTCCCCAAATCGGTCTGCTATCCGATTCTTCGTTTTGGGCAGCTGCTCCAAATTCAGTTATGTCCGCTGATGGGAATACATTGACGGTTACGCCAACAACTGCGGGGAACTTTAATTATAACTACACTGTTATAGATGATCATGGTTGTACAAATGATACAACCGTTTCTGTAACGATTACACCTAATGCAGTGGCAAATGCAGGTTTAGATGCTTCAATTTGTACAAACGTACCTTTTCAGATGGGAGCGAGTGTTTCTCCTAATCCTGGAGCGGTTGTTTATTCTTGGAGTCCTGTAACAGGACTTTCTGATCCGAATATAGCTAATCCAACGGTAGCTATAGCAAGTGATGCAACTTATACTGTTAAAGCTTATAAATCAGGACATCCATTATGTTTTACCGAAGATCAAGTTGTACTAACGGTAACTTCTCCTCCTACAGCAGGAGCAGATAATAGTATTGACTTATGTCAATCAGACGCTCCAGTTGATGCGCTAACTTTAATAGATGCAACTGCAACTCCTGGAGGCGTATGGGTAGATTTAGACGGTAATTCAGTTACGACTTTATTTAATCCAGCGATGCTTTCTACAGATACGTTATTATATATAACAGGAGATGCGTCTGTAAGTTGTACAGATACAGCTCAAATAGCAATTCAAGTAGCTTTACCATTTGTATTAAATCAATCTAATGATACCCTTATTTGTGAAAATGGAACGGCGGTTCTTAGTGTCTCTCCAACAGGAGGATTTGAAAATTCTTATACCGAAACATGGAATCAAGGATTAGTAGGGAATGGAGCACACTCAGTGAGTGTTTTAGCTAATACTTGTTACGATGTGTTTGTAACAGATGGGAATGGGTGTGTTTCTCAAACAGAAACTATTTGTGTTACGTTAAGAGATCCTTTAACAATTGGAACTTCTGGTGATGTTACAATTTGTGAAGGAATAAATACGACTTTAAATGTCCCTTTAGTTTCTGGAGGTGACGGAGCTTATAATTATGTATGGACTGATGGCGCAGGAATTATTTCGAATACAATTGAAGCTACAGTTTCTCCGTTGACTTTAACTCAATATTGTGTTGGTGTGTCTGATGGCTGTGAAACAACACCTGTTTCAGAATGTCTAACAGTAGATTTATTTAATCAACCAGAGGCAATGTTTTCTGCTGATAAGGTAGATGGTTGTTATCCAATACAAGTGACATTTACAAACGATACCGATCCAACATTGGTGAACACTGCAATTTGGGATTTAGGAAACGCATCTTTATCTGATGAATTAATGACTGTTACAACAGTTTATGGAGCTCCAATTTGTTATGACGTTAGGTTAACAGTAACTTCTCCTGACGGTTGTATTGACGATACATTAATGCAAAACTTTATTTGTCCTTTTGATTATCCCGTTGCCAATTTTGATTTAAGTCCTAATCCAACTACTTTTTTTGATACAGATATTGAAATGACAAATCAATCTTCAGATGATGCAGTTGTTTTTTATTGGGATTTTGGATTAGATGCTAATCCTCCAATTTCAAGCTTAGAAGATTTAAGAGTTCGTTTTCCATCTGAAAAAACAGGAGATTATCCAGTGGAATTAATTGTTGAAAATGCAGATGGATGTCAAGATTCTATTACAAGACATTTAATTATAAA
>WFNC01000258.1 GCA_015488785.1 Flavobacteriales bacterium
AATTAGATTTATTACTTTTATTTAAAAACAACTTTTCTTCTATTGTATTAATATTTAAATCTAACTGTTTTAGAAAAGGAAGAACAAGGTTATTATAGTTTGTCTGTAGTTTGTTTGTAGTCCTAATTTTCTTTTCTTTTAAATCAGAAGATAAAAGGTTTAATTTTTTCTTCCAATCTCCTTGCTCGTCGATGGCTACTCCTTGTTTTGCTTTTATTCCTAATTCTAAACTCCAAATTAATCGTTCTCCTAAAAACGCAATAAATGGTTTTATATTACCAGCGTCAGCTAGTCTTAAGGTTAATAAGTATTGTTTTTTATGTTCTTTTTTTATTGCAATTGGAGGTAAGTCATTTTTCATCAAAATATAATTGACCAATAAGCGAGAAACTCTTCCGTTTCCATCGTCGAAAGGATGAATTAAAATAAATTTGTGATGAAATTCTGAAGCTAATATTAATGGATTCGTATCTTGATTTTGTTTAAACCAAACCATTAATTCTCTCATTTTGATAGGAGTATCTATAGGCGAGCAATATTCAAATGCTTCTCCATTACTTAACAATACCGAGTTAGGCTGTGTTTTATATTCTCCAACTTTAATTATACGTCTCGTTTTTTCTTTTTGAGGAGTAATTGCTTCTTTATAAAAATCTCTAACGAGTATGGTTTTATTCAAGTTACAAATATCAGTTTCTGAAATACTTCTTGTTTCTTTAGCCCATTTTTTTATGTCGTATATTGCTAAATCATGTGCTTTTATTTCTTCATACTCTCTAAACTCATGTAAGCCTGTTGTAATGTCTTTTAATATTAAAGAAACCGTTTCATCGTAAGTTAAGGTGTTCCCTTCAATTGAATTTGAGCCATGATTCCATTCTAAACGAAGTTTTTGCCAGTATTTTTTTTCCCAATTAGAATCAACAATTTCTGTGATTTCGAAAGCTTGTTTCAAATCCAAAATTTTAGTTAATATGGTTTCTAATTGAGTCATTTTATACTATCTTATTTTTTTGCGTTAGGGGTAGAAGCAATTGTTTGAGCTCTTTTTTGTTTTTTTTTCAAACAAAAAAAGCGAGTGCGGATGACCCGCTCGAACGCCCAAATTATTTCAAACCCAATCGTATCCTTTTTCTTCTAATTCTAATGCTAAGTTTTTGTCTCCTGTTTTTACAATTTTTCCGTCGGCTAATACGTGTACAAAATCGGGTACAATATAGTCCAACAAACGTTGATAATGGGTAATCACAATGGTTGCATTTTCGGAAGTTTTTAGGGTATTTACTCCTTTAGATACGATTCGTAAAGCGTCAATGTCTAAGCCTGAATCGGTTTCGTCCAATATTGCTAATTTTGGATCTAGCATTGCCATTTGAAAGATTTCGTTTCTTTTCTTTTCTCCTCCTGAGAAACCTTCGTTTACTGCACGATTTTTTAATTTATCATTCAATTCGACTAAAGCTGCTTTTTCTTTTACTCTTTTCAAGAATTCTCGAGCTGTTAATGGATCAACTCCTAAATATTTACTTTTTTCTTGTAGCGCTGTTTTTAGGAAGTTCATATTACTGACTCCTGCTATTTCGATTGGGTATTGGAATGCTAAAAACAAGCCTAACCAAGATCGCTCTTCGGGTTCGTATTCGAGTAAATCTTTTCCTAAAAACTCAACAGATCCGCTTGTTACTTCGTACTCGTCTCTTCCTGCTAACACTGCCGAAAGGGTGCTTTTCCCTGCTCCATTTGGTCCCATTATCGCATGAATTTCTCCTGCTTTAACTTCCAAATTAACGCCTTTCAAGATTTCTTTTCCATCAATTGATGCGTGTAAATCTTTTATTTTTATAATTGTATGACTCATGATATGTTGTAGATTCTTGTTGTAATAATGTTTTTCTTGCCGATTATCCTACCGAATTTTCTAAGCTTATTTCTAATAATTTTTGTGCTTCTACGGCAAATTCCATCGGAAGATTATTTAAAACTTCTTTGGCATATCCGTTTACAATTAAACTAATTGCTTTTTCTTCACTGATTCCTCTTTGCTTGCAATAGAATAGTTGGTCTTCTCCAATTTTACTTGTTGTTGCTTCGTGTTCTAAGTGTGCTGTTGAATTTTCGCATTCTACATACGGATAGGTATGTGCTCCGCTTGTGTCGGTCATTAATAATGAATCGCATTGAGAAAAATTTCGTGCATTTGTTGCTCCTTTTCCTATTTTTACGAGTCCTCTATATGAGTTGTGACTGTGACCTGACGAAATTCCTTTTGAAATAATTGTACTCTTGGTGTTTTTACCAATGTGAATCATTTTGGTTCCTGTATCGGCTTGTTGGTAATTGTTGGTTACTGCTACCGAATAAAATTCTCCGATTGAATTGTCTCCTTTTAAAATACAAGATGGATATTTCCACGTCACTGCAGAACCTGTTTCAACTTGTGTCCAAGATATTTTTGCATTGGCTTCGCAAATTCCTCTTTTGGTTACAAAGTTAAAAACTCCTCCTACTCCATTTTTATCACCTGGATACCAATTTTGTACGGTTGAATATTTTATTTCTGCTCCGTCCATTGCGATTAATTCGACAACAGCAGCGTGCAATTGATTTTCGTCTCTCGATGGAGCGGTACATCCTTCTAAATAGCTGACATAGCTTCCTTCGTCTGCGATTAGTAATGTTCTTTCAAACTGACCTGTTCCTGCTTCGTTTATTCTAAAATAAGTCGAAAGTTCCATCGGACAACGCGTTCCTTTTGGAATGTAACAAAAAGATCCATCAGAAAAAACGGCCGCATTTAACGCTGCATAATAATTGTCTGCTGTTGGAACTACTGTTCCTAAATATTTTTTCACTAATTCGGGATGTTCTTTTACGGCATCGCTAAATGAACAAAAAATAACACCAAGTTCTCCTAATTTTTCTTTAAAAGATGTGGCTACTGAAACAGAATCAATGACAAAATCCATTGCTACTCCTGTTAACTTTTTTTGTTCATTAACAGAAATACCTAACCGCTCCATTGTTTTTAAAATTTCTGGATCAACCTCGTCTAAACTAGCTAGTTCTTTTTTTGGCTTTGGAGCTGAATAATAACAGATGCTTTGAAAATCTGGTTTTTCATATTTTACGTGCGCCCAATCTGGTTCTTCCATTTCTGCCCAAATTCGATAAGCGTTTAAACGGTATTCTAACAACCATTGAGGTTCATTTTTCTTTGCTGATATAAAACGAACAATCTCTTCCGACAATCCATTTGGAGCTTTATCGGATTCAATATCTATTGTAAAACCATGTTCGTAAGATTGATTTTCTAATTCAGTTTTTAAACTATCTTCTGTATATGCGCTCATCTTATTCTAAGTATTAATTAAAGCGAAAAACTTTCACCGCATCCACAAGTTCTACCTGCGTTTGGATTGACAAAAATAAATCCTTTTCCATTTAAACCTCCCGAAAAATCTAATGTTGTACCGATTAGATATAAAAAACTTTTTTTGTCCACAACTACTTTAATTCCGTTGCTCTCAAATTCTTTGTCGTTTTCAGAAATAACATTGTCAAAATCTAAATTATACATAAGTCCCGAACATCCGCCTCCTTGTACACCAACTCTAATAAAATAACCATCCTTGTTATCTTGACTCATTAAATGAATCGCTTGGTTTTTGGCTTTATCAGTAACTTCTATCATATTTCTTTATTTAGATTAAATTTAAATAGAGTGCAAAAATACCCTTTTTATGGTATATAGCAATGAAAAAAAATAGAAAGTTTTTTTGTTTTTGATTATTGAGAAATTCATGACTTAAATGTACAAAGTAAATAGATCATTTATTCTCAGGGTTAGAACTAAACCAAGAGCTCTTTTTTTAGACTTTAAAGTTTAGAAAGAAATGATTTTTTCTCGATACAAATACTTTTTTTGTAATGACTCAAAGGGATGATAGATATAATAAACATATCCATTGATTATATTTAGCCGTTCTACATATTTGTTGCTTAATTTAATTGTTTGTTCTGCTTTTCCTGTTCTTGTATTTATTAATTTTAAATAAGCATACCCTCCTTTGTTGTAAAGCGCATAAATACTACCTGTTACTTTATCTTCTATGAGCGGTTGTTGCCATTTGCCTAGGCTTCGTTTTATTTTTAAATCGAAGTGAGTCGAATCTATTTTGTCGTGATCGCTGTCAAATCTAAATATCAAATTCTTATATTGATCAAAAACAATAATCGTATCTTCTTGTATGAATAAAGGAGCGTATATTTTTTTGTATAAAAAATCATGTGTAAAATATTTGGCTCCAATCCATATTTCTTTGTCTATTCCCGTTTTTTGCTCTTTGCGATAAGCCCAAAGTTTTTCTCTTCCGCTCACATATTTATATTCTGCTCGGTAGAGTTCCATCATAAAATCGTCTTGTACTGTAATGAGTTTGGTATGCGAAGTAGAATCTAATCTGTTTGAGATTAAAAAATCTACTGCAGGATATAAATCGGTAAAATTCGAATAGTAATAATCGTTTTGAAGGGTATCAATTATCCGACTATAAAACCCAATGAAATCTTCTTCTGAAACTGGTGTTAAATTTATTTTTTCTTTTACAATTATTATTGCGTACGTTTTATTTTCACAAATCAAATAGTTATGATCGGCATAATCGGTATAAAGGTAATGTGGTTTATCTGGAATAATGTAACTCGAAATTTCTTCTTGATTCTGGTTCGTTAAAAGAAGTCTTCCTTGTTTAGAAATCCTTTTATCATAAGTTAGGAGTAGTAATTTATCTTCATCTAACAATAGATAATCATGAATGGAAAAAAATACACTTCCAAAAACGGTATCAACTTTTTTGGCTGTTATTACAACCTCATCAAAAGTTACAGAAGTTAGTTTAATGTTTATATTCCAATATCCTTTTTTACTTCTTTTCTTTGCTGTTCGCTCAGAGATAAATAATGTATCGGATTCAAAACCAATGCAATTAAATGTAAGATAATCTCCTTTCTTGTATTTATAATTAAATTTGAAAGTCCCCGAATTGTCTAAATAAATTTTCTGTTTACTTTTGTTAAATCGAATCACTACTTCTGGTACAAGTGCGTAACGCTCGTCCATAATTTTTCCTTCCATTTCAAATTTATATTCCTGAGAAAGAACAACAACGCTAAAAAACAAAGAGATAATGAGTAGTAGTTTTTGCATAATGATTGTGTTAATGGATTTTGAATATAGATGCATTTGAAAATTAAATTCCATAAAATTATACGGTTCTATTTTAATAAAAACTGTTATTTTCTTTATCTATTCAATCGTATAAACATTCATCAAGCCATTTTTCAACTCGTAAACTTTACCTTTTTTTAAAAACTTCAAAGCATTAGAATCAAATACAAAATTAAAGGTTTGCTCTTCGAATGTTATTGCATTATAAGCTTTCAAATAGCCTTTTTCAAAAGTAAAAATAGTACTATTAACAATTGACATCCCTGGTGAATAAACGATATGAATTGTATTGTAATACGCTCCATATAAATCAAAAACAAGAATATTTTTTTTGCAAACTAAATAAAGTTTATCATTATCTTCAATTAGTTTTTTTACATCCAAAGTGTCTTTATTTAAGAGTTGTAGTAAATTACCCGATTCATAAATGACTTCCATCAAATCATTGGTTTTTATTAACTGGAAAAGTTCTTTATCATAAAACCAAATTCCATTATTCAACATACTATATGTAAAAGCTGAGGTATTGTACAGCCCCAAAGAAATTAAATCTAAACTGCTCTGTTGTTCAGGAGAAAGTGTATTATCCAAAATAACTAATGTATTTTGATTCTTATGCAAGGCTAATATTCTTAGAGGATTACTAACGTCAATACTATTTATTGCTCCTAAATTAAGGTTACTATAACTTGCAAACACCTCTCCAACGGGAGTGTATTTTACTATTTTTTGACCATCAAAAGTATAAACATATCCTAAGTTATCGACCTCAAAATTTTTAGCTGTTACTTCCCATGAATTAACTGGCGTAAGCTTTTCTTGCGCACCAAGAATTAGTGACGATAGAATAAGTAAGAAAAAAAAGATAACTTTCATGAGTTCAATGGTTTGTTCGTTATTTTTTTTGAAATCAACTAATTTTATAGTTACAATTTTTAGACTTCATCATTACATAAAGTCTTATGAAACACAAAGCTAGTTAATTGTTTAGTTTTTTATGATTGTTCATCAAAAAAAGAGCCATCTTTTACTAAAAGACAACGAATATGTTTAGCTTTTAGAGCGTAGAGCAAGAAGAGTTCCGCTAAATGAATATAGAAATGAGACTTAAGATATAAAAAAATTATTGGACTATGAAATACTTTTAATTTCTGACCGCTTGAATTATCTCTAATCTAAACTCAATTCTGAATTTATTTGTAAAGCAGTTTCTATATCGCTTGCTAATTGTTCTACAATTTTCACGTCATCTAATTTTCCTGAAGAAAATGAAAATAAGCCATTTTTATTTTGAACTGCTAAGAACATTTCTTTATTCTGGAAAGACAAGAGTATTGGTTGATTAAATTTTTCTTTCAACGCAACAATTCGTTCCATAAGTGCTACCGATAAAACATAGCGAGCCTCTACTTGATCGGAGCTATAGACTAAAAACTGATTCGTAAATCGAGGGTCTTCTAAATGGATTCTATGTTCGTCAGTAAATTTAAAACTACTGAACCGATCCAATTTTGCACTTTGATTGTTGCTCAGAATTATAGTGTGTCCGTTCAATTTTTTCTTAAAACTCAACCAGCAAAACATCCCTCTAAAAGTGTAATAGACATTATCGGAAGATTTATTTGAAAATATATTCTTGAGTACATATTCGTATAGCATTACAACCATATTTAGAACAGGAATACGCATTAAAATACCAGTCAATTTATTGGATACATTATCTTCTACAATTCCTATGTCTGCAATGTTTACTGTGTTTCCATTTACAGAACTTCTTATCTGTCCATAACTATAGATTGGAGCGTCTTTTTTTACCCAAGCAAAGAGTTTACTTTTTACAATCTCTTTTATTGGAGCTACAGCTCCTTGCGAAAACTCTACTTTTGGAAACAACTTTTTCACCATTTTGGAAATGGTTTCGGCTTCTTCTAATTTAAACTTTTGAAACGCCCCTACAAAAACATAAGTAGTAGGATATAACAAAGCTACTAACCCTATAATAGGATAAGAACTAGCGTAAGGATCGTCAGGAGAAAATTGAAATTGTTTAAAAAAATAACTCAAGTTTCGCACCTTGGTTTAAGCTGCTGATTTATGGTAGTTCTCAGAGATTTGATAATTTCTTAGAAAATCAAACTTATCCGAGTAAGCTATTAATTTACTGGTAGTTATCTCAATATCGCAGCATATACCTATGCTTTCCAAAAAC
>WFNC01000259.1 GCA_015488785.1 Flavobacteriales bacterium
GTCTATAAACGGACAGTTTCTTGCCAAAGATAGAGTTCATATCTTGACTCAAGGATCTTCTTTGAGAAGTTCAAAAGTGCAACCAATTTATTATAGCGATATTATTAGCCGTTTCTTAAGTGATAGCGCAGCTCAAAAAATAGTATTTAAAGTAGATCAAATGCAATACCACTTTAAGGGTGGTAAAGTAGGTTTACATAATATTGATTTCGTTGAAGAATCAGGGAAGTTGATTGGAATAATGGGAGGGTCAGGAGCTGGAAAATCTACATTATTAAATGTCTTAAATGGGAGTTATACGCCTACAATTGGGCAGGTTACCATTAATGGAATCGATTTACATCATGAGAAAGATAAGCTCGAAGGAGTTATTGGATTTGTACCACAAGATGATTTATTAATTGAAGAGCTTACTGTATTTCAAAATTTGTTTTATAATGCTAAACTTTGCTTTGGGAATTTATCAGATGAAGCCATTATAAAACTTTCTATAAAAACATTAAAGTCAATAGGTTTATATGAAACCAAAGATTTAAAGGTTGGTAGTCCATTAGAAAAGACTATATCTGGAGGACAGCGAAAAAGATTAAATATTGCATTAGAACTGATTCGAGAACCTGCTGTAATGTTTGTTGATGAACCAACTTCTGGATTATCTTCTAGGGATTCAGAAAATATAATGGATCTTTTAAAGGAGTTAGCGCTAAAAGGTAAATTAATATTTGTTGTTATTCATCAGCCTTCATCAGACATTTTTAAAATGTTTGATAAGTTATTTATATTAGATCAAGGTGGTTATCCTATTTATAATGGAAATCCAATAGATGCTGTTATTTATTTTAAATCTTTAGCAAGACATGCAAATGCTGAAGAAAGTGAGTGCTATACTTGTGGTAATGTTAACCCAGAACAAATATTTAACATTATAGAATCTAAAGTTGTTGATGAATATGGAAATTTAACAGACAATAGAAAAGTTTCTCCTAAAGAATGGAATGATCATTATGTTGAATATCATAACGAGCATAAAAACAATATAGAAGATGTTTCTGACGCTCCTGAAATCGGGTTTAAAATACCGAATAAAATACAACAAGTAAAGGTCTTTTTTGTTAGAGATGTATTGTCTAAACTGACGAATAAACAGTACATGATTATTACACTGTTTCAAGCTCCGGCATTAGGATTAATACTAGCTTTCTTTATGAAATACCTGACTATCGCTCCCAATGGAGAGTCGATTTATGTCTTTTATGAAAGTAGTAATATTCCTCAGTTTATTTTTATATCGGTAATAGTGTCCCTTTTTATTGGGCTTACAACTAGTGCCGAAGAAATTATTGGAAATTTAAAGATTTTAAAAAGAGAAAAATTCTTGAACCTTAGTAAAGGAAGCTTTTTGTTCTCTAAAATATCGATAATGCTGATAATATCAGCAGTACAGTCTTTGTTTTACGTTGTAGCAGGGAATTGGGTACTTGAAATCCATGGAATGAATTTTTATTATTGGGCTATTTTATTCTCAGTTTCTACGTTTGCAAATATTTTAGGATTAAATATTTCAGCGAGTTTCAATTCCGTGAAGGTGATTTATATTCTGATACCAATTTTAATTATACCCCAGTTATTATTTAGTGGTATTTTAGTTTCTTTTGATAAATTGAATCCTGTGTTTGCTGAAAAAAGCCATGTTCCATGGGTAGGAAACATAATGGCGTCAAGATGGGCTTACGAAGGATTAGCAGTCACTCAATTTAAAGAGAATAAATACGAAAAGTATTTTTATGAATTTGACAAGCAAATGTCTTTTTCTAATTGGAAAAAAGATCAATGGATTTCTAACCTTCAGGGTAAATTAAATGACGCTAAACGTTATGTTGAAAGCGAAAATAATTTGGAGTATAAAACACAAGAAATTACAAGAAAACTTCACATTGTTAAAAATGAACTAGAGAAAGAGTTTAGGAATGTAAGTAAAATAAAATGTTCAGATGTAGAAGGTTTGTGTGAAGCTGTTGATAAATTGACAATAGAAAAGTTTGATGAAGAAGCATATATTAGCATCAATAATTATTTTGAGATACTTAAAAATAGATACAAAAGAATTTATAATTTATTTGAAGCTAAAAAAGATAGTGTACAACGTTTATTCACAAAACCAAGTTCTCAATTTAAACTAGCATTAGAAGTTGAAAAAGAGAATGGAAATTTATCAGGAAGAGAGTATAAAAAGTTGAGAAAGTTTTTTGGAAAACTAAAAAATGAAAGTTTCCAAAAGTTTAGAAATAAGTATAAAAATAAAGCGCTTGAAGATTTTGTGACCAATGCCAATTCAATGGTATTTACCGATGAGGATAATGATAATGTAATTCAAAAAGTAGATCCAATTTATTTAGACCCTTATGATTATGATTATTTTAAAGCTCAATTTTATTCTCCTAGGAAAAAAATATTTGGACGTTATTTAGATTCTTTTGTTGCTAACCTTATTGTTATTTGGTTAATGATAGCATTGTTAATTATTACATTGTATTTAGATGCTCTAAAGAGATTCTTAGATTCTTTCGATAGAATTAAACTTCCAAAATTCATTTCTAAAAAGAAAGAAGATAAATAGGTTAATTTATTTTCAATCAAATTATAGCAAGTAAATTGCTTATTCTAGGTAATTAGTAGCGAATCAAATTTGTGAAATGTAAAATTTTGACAAATTGAATATGCTATTTATTTCCGTAATTATTAAAAAGAAGTATTAAAAAACTAAATAAAATGGGCTGGAAAAAATTTTTCTCGAAAGAAAAGAAAAAAGATTTAGATGAAGGTTTAGAGAAAACACAAAAAAGTTTTTTTTCAAAAATAGCTACATCAATAGCTGGTAAAACAGAAGTAGATGAAGAAGTATTAGATAATCTTGAAGAAGTTTTAGTTTCTTCAGATGTTAGTGTAGCCACAACTTTAAAAATTATAAAGAGAATTGAGCGACGTGTAAAAGAAGATAGTTATGTTACGACGAAACAACTATATCGAATACTAAAAGATGAGATAGCTGCTCTTATGTCAGAAAATAATACTGAAGATGCAGTAGATTTTTCTATTCCTAAAATAGAGAATGGACCTTATGTGATTATGGTGGTTGGAGTTAATGGAGTTGGAAAAACAACAACTATTGGTAAACTAGCACATCAACTTAAAAGCAAGGGATATAAAGTCGTTCTTGGTGCTTCAGATACTTTTAGAGCAGCAGCAGTTGATCAGTTAAAAATTTGGGCTGAAAGAGTAGGAGTAGATATTGTGCATCAAGGTATGGGGTCAGACCCTGCTTCAGTGGCTTATGATACTTTGGAAAGTGCCAAATCTCAAGGTGCTGATGTTGTTATTATTGATACAGCAGGAAGACTTCATAATAAAATTAACTTGATGAATGAGTTAACCAAAATTAAAATGGTTATGAAAAAGGTTGTTCCTGAAGCTCCTCATGATGTTATGTTAGTCTTAGATGGATCTACGGGGCAAAATGCAATAGAACAAGCGACTCAGTTTACGAAAGCAACAGAAGTAACATCTTTAGCTTTAACTAAATTAGACGGAACTGCTAAAGGAGGTGTAGTTATTGGTATTTCAGATCAATTTAAGATTCCTGTAAAGTATATTGGAATTGGAGAAGGGATTGATCATTTACAGGTATTTAATAAACATGAATTTGTAGATTCACTATTTAAAGACACAGAACTAGAATAGTTTTTTTTATTGAAATATAGAAAGATGACGAGAGCCAAAGTTCATTTAATGACATTTTTTTGCATTGTTTTTGTCAGTTTTTATATGGCTCAAAATGACTCGATTACTAAACAAAAAAGGAAAGTAAAAGTTTTGGTTGGCTTAGACGCAAATCGATCTTTTGTTCTAAAAACACGAGCTAAATTTGGAGGGATTAGAGTAGGAGTAGAGGTCGAAAAAAGATATAGATTTGGCCTATCTGTTCATGGAATGCAGGAACCGTTAGAATTTGATCGTACAATTGATTCAGATAAATTCCCGAATGCAAATAACACTTTAAAACTTAAATTTAGCTATACAACGTTATTCTATGAGCATATTTGGCTAACTACAAAACGATGGGAATTGTCAACTCCATTTCATACTGGAGGTGGAGAAGTTTTAATTTCATATAAAGACACTATTCAGAATAAGGAAAAACAGGTTTTTAAAGGAGCATCTTCCGTTTTATTTACTTCGATAGCAAGTCAATACAAAATAACTAGATGGTTAGCTTTGGGAACAGGATTAGGGTATCGATTTGTTTTCTCCAAAGATAAAAAAGTCTCCGCAGGTTTAAATGCTCCAGTTTATGTTTTCAAAGTGAAAGTTTTAATGGGGGAATTGATTAAGAAATGGTTTAAGAAAGATTATCATAATTCGGACTGGGATTAAAATCTAAAATGACAATAAACTTGTCTTAGATAGATGACTATTCGTAAATGACTCCACCTATGTTATCTCTAGTAGCTCCTGTTACTGATTTCAGACAGTTTACTTTGTTTTGTAGTTTTAATACTCCTAAAAATGCAAAAATTAGCGCTTCTTTAAACTCGATTGTAGTTTTGTTTGGGATGGTGATATTTGCCCTTGTTTTTTCTTTTATAAGTGTTACCCAAAAATCATTATAAGCACCACCTCCTGTGATAAGTAAATCTTCTTCAGCCTTTACATTTTTGGAAATTTTAGAAGCAAGGTGATGAGCAAGAGTACATAGCTTATCTGCTGTACTTATTTTTGTGCTATTTAGTCGTGGGACAATGATTTCGGTAAATAATTCTTTTCCTAATGACTTCGTCTTTTTTGTTAAGTTATTAAAAAATAAGAGTAATTCAGTATCAATGTTTCCACTTTTCGCAATTAGTCCTTTATCATCGTATGGAATATTTAATTCTAAACAGAGAAAGTTTCCGATCATGTTAGCGTAAGTAATGTCTTTTGCTATCATCCCTCCTTTATTTTTAGTTGAAATATTGGCAATCCCTCCTAAATTCAAGCAATGTTCATATTTTCTAAAGAGGAGTAAATCTCCAATAGGAACTAATGGAGCTCCTTGTCCTTTTAAGGCAACATCAATAGACCGAAAATCATTTATTGTTCTGATATTGGTTGTCGAAAAAATTTGAGCTCCACTTCCAATTTGAGTTGTAAACCCAAGTTTTGGTTGATGAAATATAGTATGCCCATGTGATGAAATAGCGTCTATGTTGTCCTTAGAAATATTAAAATGAGTTATAAAATCATTCGTTTTTTTTCCAAAATAGATTCCCAATTCTGTATCTGTTTTTATAAAATCTAAAGCACTTTCATTTTCTACGTTTTGTAAACGATTTTTCCAAATGGAAGAATAATCATAAGTTTTGGAAGCCAGTATTTTATAATTCCATTTTTCATTCTCGAAAGAGAACTTACAATATGCAATGTCTAAGCCGTCAAGTGAAGTCCCTGACATTAATCCTATGATGTGGAAAGTCATCATCTATTTGCCTGATAAAAGTTATGTAGTTTAGCATTCATTTTCTTAATCGTTTCCCATCTTTTTATATCACTAACTTTAATTTTTTCATGTGTTTTTGTATAATACGGGAACGGAGCAGATAATTGTTGAAAGTCTTTATTTTTAATTAA
>WFNC01000260.1 GCA_015488785.1 Flavobacteriales bacterium
AAAAAACAGAATGTTCTTCTCATCAATCGTCTTGTGATGCTAAGAAAAAGGAAGCATGCCATTCTGAAAAGAAAGAGGCTTGTAAATCTGATGCATCGACTTGTGATATGTCAAAATGTTCAGACATGTCCAAAGAAGAATGTGCTGCAATGTGTGACGAAAAAGGTTACTCAGCTGAAGATAAAGAAGCTTGTATGAATATGTACAATGAAGCGGGTGAGTTTATCGGTCACGGTGAAGAAAAGGCTTGTTGTTCTGAAGATAAAAAAGCTAAATGTGAACATTAGTTCATAATTCAATATATTTTAAACGCCTAGATTTATCGGGGCGTTTTTTTTGTGCTTTTTTTCGAGGGAGACATTTCTTTGGTGTTGTCAAATATTGAATTCTGAATTGTTTTCTGAAATGTAAAGAATACCGAAAAGAAATAATGTAAAGTGGTGTAATAGACAAAAAGTAGGCTGTTTTTGCGTAAAATATTTCATGTGGACAAAAAGTAGGCTCCAAATTTTTATTGTTTTGGGTTGTTAAACAGGTATGTTATACCTTTGATTTATCAAGTTAAACGGAGTTTGGCTCTGCTGGAGAGCAACCAAATAAGGGATAGTCTTGATGGCTGACGAAAACGTCAAAATGAAGAGGTTCTATTGAGCCTCTTTTTTGATTTTTTTGAAGCCTATTATGCCTTTAAAAACTCATCAATAAATTTGCATTTTCTTTCTTTAGATAAACCATTATGATTTCTCATTTTATTCTTCAAATCTGAAAAATGTCCCTCTATTGCATTGGTTGTATTTGGAATATCCAGATGATAATAATCATACCAAGTAAACAACCATTCTAGGTTTGTTTTAAGACTTCTATAAGCGCTCCTTAACCTTTTGTGAGTGTAGTAACTTTTCCCTGTCTCAACATTGATTGTTCGTTCATTTAAAAACGACTTCCATTTGTTAAACCAAAGTTCTAAACCACCCTCAAAAGACTCTTTATCCGTCTTGGTCATCATAGCCACAAGTTCTTTTAATTCAATGGATGCGAGAAGTTTAGGGTTCTTAGTAATATATCTCCTGATAATTGCGGCTTGGTGGAACTGGCACATCTGAACTGGTATATTATTAAAAGAATTCAGCAATCCTTTTCGCCCATCGCATACAATTCCTAACACTTCAAAATGCTGTTTCTTTAGCTCATTAATTCCTTGAATATACAAAGCATTAGTTTCGTATTTCACATAGTATTTCAGAAGGTTTTCTTTCGTGTAAGCATCTTTAAAAAGCATTACTCCAAAATCCCTTCCCCAATAAGTTGTATCCATTAAAACGACAACTTTTCTTGGTGTTTTTTCAGGTATAATTACTTCATAAAGATCTATTTTTCTTTGGATAGTTCGTTGTGAGCAATTGTACTTTTTTGCGAGTTGAAAATAAGTCTGTTTTCCCTTAGTATATTCATGCCAAATTTCTTCCGAATTTATTCGATTACCTCCTAAGAATTGTTTTTTGCAGACATAACATTTATAGAGTTGTTTACCGTTGCGGATTCCATTTTTCTTGAGTATTGTACTGCCACAATAAAAGCACTTTTTTTATTCAAAACCTTTGATTTAACATTAAGCCAGCAAATATAAAGGATATAGAATGTTCCAGCCTACTTTTTGTCTATTAGGCCAATATTTTCAATTTGATACTAACCATCTTCTTTCTCAAATTCTCCATTTTCACCATGCAATTTTTGGTATGCTCTACGGTAGAATTCAAAACGACTTTCTTCTGATTTCCGGATGAGGTTGTGGATTCGATGTTTACTGTTGTTTTCAATCAGGGAGTTAATTTCCGCAATGATTTCTTGATAATGAATTAAGTTCACTATTCCATCAGGGTTTTTAATTGTAGTTCCTTTCTTGAAGAAATTTCCCGGTTGTCGATTGTCTCCAATCAGTCCGCTACACCGAAGAATATATGTTTTTTTTGAAGTTAAATAAACTTTTTCTACTTCCGCTAATGGAGAATCTATTATTGGCGTATCAACTGTAACAGGATCCTTTGTTTTTACATAAACGGACGTTGAACTGATGAAAAACAGCTTCTTAATGCGACTGTTTTTAATGATTTCGAATAATTGGCGATGCGCTGAACTGTTTTTATTCGTTGTCGCAATGATTAAATAATCAGTGGTAAAGAATTCTAAAGGAATATTGGCGTTATTTTCAAGGTCAATTTGAAAAGGAAGAAAACCAAAATCAGCCAATTCTTTTAAACGAGTTTCTTTTCTGGAAGAAGCGTAAACTGTCCAGCCTTGTTTTAAGAATGCCTTCCCAATTCTTTCGCCCAACCATCCGCAACCTAAAATAGAAATAGAATTAGTCATTGAATCGGGTGTTTTTCAGGGGGAAGAATAGTATGAATTAAATTCTATCCAGTACATATTCAATCAAACCACGCATCGAAGGATCATAATTTTTCGAGAAATCTTTTGTCGGTCTA
>WFNC01000261.1 GCA_015488785.1 Flavobacteriales bacterium
CTTTTATTTATCGCCCAAGTATCTGGTAGGGTTGTGATGAAAGAGGAGTCTATCATGTTCCATTTTTCTCTATCGTTTTGTTTTTTTTGCCCCAATATTTTATAAATTACAGCTCCACTCTCCCCTACTGTATAACTTCCAAATTCGGTAAACAAATGTGGTTCTTCTATTTCATTGCTGGCACAAGTTGATTTTATTAATCCTACAATTTCGTTTACCATATACTGATAATCGAAATTAAAGGCTAAGGAATCTTTTATAGGGAAACCTCCGCCAATATTTAAGCTATCCAATGTTGGGCAAATCTTTTTTAGGGTGACATAAATATTCAAACATTTTACCAATTCATTCCAATAATAAGTTGAGTTTTCTACTCCTGTATTGATAAAAAAATGAAGCATTTTGAGTTCTACTTTTTCATTGTTTTGGATTTTTGATTGATAAAAACTAACTATATCTTTATACCCAATTCCTAAGCGACTGGTGTAAAATTCAAATTTTGGAGATTCTTCAGATGCGATTCTAATTCCAATTTTAAACGGTTTGTTTATACTATTTTCTAAACGATTTAACTCTTCTTTGTTGTCTAAAACAGGAATGCAATTTTGGAATCCTTGATTGACTAATTTCGCGATATTAGTAATGTACTGTTTGTTTTTAAATCCATTGCAAACGATATAGTTCTGCTTGGAAATCTGCTTCGATTCAACTAAACTTTCGACGATATTAATATCAAAAGCGGAAGAGGTTTCTATGTGGGTATTGTTTTTTAATACTTCTTCCAATACATGTTTAAAATGAGAACTTTTGGAGCAATAGCAATACACATAACTTCCTTGGTAATTGTGCTTTTCAAATGCTTTTTCAAACCATTTTTTGGCATTGATTATGTTCTTCGAAATTTTAGGTAAGTAAGTTATTTTAAGTGGACTTCCATACGCTTTTACAAGGCTCATCAAATCCAACCCGTAATGATTCAATTTATTGTTTATCACTTCAAATTCCTCTTGGGGAAATTGATAGGTTTGATTTATAAAGTCTTGGTATTTTGTGTTCATTCGTTGGATTGTTTTTTTCTAACTCAATTGTTTTCCCTGTGTCTATAAATCATTTTATTACTTTTTTTGTAACTATTTTTCCATTTTCTAAAAGAATATTTACAAAATATATTCCTGATTCTATATTGGAAAAACTCACTTTTACAAATTCAGATTGACCAGCTACTTCTATGTGTTTAATTGTTTGTCCTATCGAATTAACAATAGTAATTTCATTTATACTTTTTTTTGTTCGTTATAAATAATTCGTCATTGACTGGGTTTGGGTAAACTTGGATATTTTCTTCATTCAATTCATTTACATTAAGAAATGAAGGGTACTCAATAAGAGTGACGTTGTCACACCTTTTGGATACTTGACATAAAATAGTCGCATATAAACTAAACCACTTCTGCTAAAACCTTTTCCGTATCGTTTTGTTAAATCTTTTGAAAGTTGATTTAGTAATTCTTTCCCATATTCGGCTTTTACTTTACCTTTTTGTTCATATTCAACAATATATTTACCTGTATTCCAATTAGAAAGCGTAAGTTCATTATTTATTGCCTTAATAGCTTTTTTTCTTGCTCTTAATAATGAAGTCCCAATCTTGATTATTAGTTCTTTATATTCTTTATTTTTGGATAGGCTTTGCATTAACTGTTGTTTTTAATTGGAGTCACATTGTCACACTTTTTTGATAAACACAAAGATATAAAAACTCTCACAGTTGTTAGCGTTTTTGTATTATAATCTGTTAAGTTTCACAAGGTTATTCCTTATGTTTTGTTATAAATTCTTGTTTCAGATTTAGTAAAAATTATCTATAAAAGTACTGCCGATAAAATTATATTAAAAACAATTTTACATGTTTTCTCTTTAGTTTAGAGGTGTTAAGTCATTTAATTATTGGTTACTACTCAGCAGGTCTAATTTCTTGATTAGCTAAGTTAGCTAGAGCATCCAATACATTCATTGAATTTTTAATTGTAGTATCAATAA
>WFNC01000262.1 GCA_015488785.1 Flavobacteriales bacterium
GGTCGTAAGAGTGCTATTGGAGCGATTAAATCTGTTGTTGGTATTCCTCATATTGTGACTCCTGAATTAGGAGGGTCAGTTATTAATGCTGAATTTGGAGATACACCTGAGATAACTAGAGTTGAAGGTAGAGGTAATGGTAATTTGATTATTGATTTAACCGTTGAATCAGAAAAGAAAATTGTAAATGAAATTACACCTAAAGAGATTACTTATAAACAAGGAAAAGGACCAATATCAATCAAAGTTATAGATCCTTTAAATGTAATTGGTGGAAATTATGAGGTTAAATTTTTAGAGGATGTTTTAGGTAAATTAGATAGTGCCAATTGGGTTATTGTTAGAAACAAAACAGATTCTGTTTTTTCTACATCGTCTATAAACTTAAATAATGAACAACTTATTCTTGATTGGGGAATTTCGATTTCAATTAAACAATTTAAGAGTTTTGACGTAACATCTTCTTTTAGTATTACAGACTTATTGGAGTCGTCTATTGAATTTGAAGGTAGTAATAATTGGTTAACAGGCGTTCCTGATGTTGACGGAGAATCTTCTCAAAATTGGATTCGCTCTGGATCAGTTCATATTACTAATCCTACTACAGGAGCTGTTGAGGATGGTTGTGGACAAAATGGATATTTTAATGATTATTATAAAGGTAGTGATTCCTATGATGGAGATCAGATTTTTGAAAAAGTTGTTGGAGGTACTTGGGCTCCTTATATTCTTGCTGCTAAAGAAAATTGTTTCAATACTCCTATAACAGGCGCGACTTGGTCTGCTATTAGTTCTTCTGATTTATCGGACATATCTAGTGTCGATATAGTTTACACAAGTGATAGAAGCAAATGGTCAAGAGTTCCTGTTTTGGAAACGCAAGACAACCCTGCTTTATCTTGGGATGGAAATACTGAAAAAATGAAAGTTAAATTAAAACCGTCAGTAGATAAATATGGTGTTCCAACTAATAATTCAGGATCTAACAGTACCAACCCTAATGACGCTAATTATATTTCAGGAGTTGGGATGAGTTGGTTTCCTGGTTATGCTATTGATGTACAGACAGGAGAACGTTTAAATATGGCATTTGGTGAAGATTCATGGCTAGGAAATGATAATGGGAATGATATGATTTTTAACCCAACGAAGAAAATGTATACACAATTTGGCCCCGAAGAAGATCCTAGTACTGTCGTTTTTGGAGGAAAACATTATATTTATGTATTTAAAAATTTACATAAAGATAAGTATCCTTCATCATATTTAGGAGCTTATGATAATGGAGAGTTTATGAAAAATAAATTGATACTTAGTACTTCGACTTCTGATAAGCGTAAAGTCTGGAGTGCTTGTATGTATGTTGGTATCCCTTTATTATCAGAATCAGCTGTAGGACTAAGTGATGCTAATGATCCATATTCTTATATTGAATCAGATGTCAAAATAAGAATAAGAGTCGCTAATAGCTACAAAAAACATGCAGATGCAGGTCAATATGTTAGTGATGGTGCAGGAAGTTCTGTTAATGGATGGAATAATTTTTATACTTTTAATATGGATAACTTAGCTACGTCAACTGATGTAGCTGGTGGTGAAGATGCATATAAAGACAGTATCATGGCATTGATTAATGTCGTTCCTAATCCTTATTATGCTTATTCTAATTATGAGGCTAATCGCTTGGATAATAGAATTAAAATAGTAAATCTTCCCGATGCATGTACTATAAAAATATATACTGTATCAGGAACTTTAGTAAGGACTTTAACAAAAGATAATAGTAGAATAACATCTGTAGATTGGGATTTAACAAATACGGCTAGAATACCAATTGCTGGAGGTTTGTACTTAATTCACGTTGATGTACCTAGTATCGATAGAGAAATAATTTTAAAATGGTTTGGTGTCGTTAGACCTCCAGATTTGAAAAACTTCTAAGAGAACTATAGCTACTAATTTAAAATATTTTAAAAATGAATTTATCTAAACATATATCAAAAAGCTTAATTATTGCAGGAGCAATGGTTATTTCTTCTGTCTCTTTTGCAGGGAATGAAGATAGAGCAGGTTCTGCTGGAGCTTCTGAATTATTAATTAATCCTTGGGCTAGAAGTTCTGGATGGGCTGATGCAGGAGTATCTTCTGTAAAAGGTTTGGAAGCTATGTTTATTAATGTAGCTGGTTTATCTTATGCTGATAAAACAGAACTTTCTTTTACCAGAACAAACTGGCTGAGTAAATTAGCAGGTATTTCGATTAATAATTTTGGTTTAGCTCAAAGAGTTGGAGAAACTGCTGTTATTGGATTATCTTTTACCAGCATGAGTTTTGGAGATATTGATATTACAACGACTGAACTTCCTGAAGGAGGTCTTGGTACTTTTAGACCGAGATATTCGAATATTAATTTAGCATTTTCTAAGCAGTTTTCTAGCTCTATCTCAGGAGGTTTAGGTGTGAAGTTAGTTTCAGAATCAATTACAAATGCGAAAGCTTCGGGAGTTGCTTTTGATGCGGGTATTAGATATGTAACTGGAGAAAATGAAAAAATAAAATTCGCCATTAGTTTAAAAAACGTAGGGGGACCAATGACTTTCTCTGGTGATGGACTAAATTTAGATATTGTTAATTCAGCTACAGGTAATCCTATTAGTATGGTTCAAAGAGTTTCAGCTTTTGAATTACCTTCTTTATTGAGTATTGGTGCTTCGTATGATATTTTGATTAATGAAGCGAATAAAGTAACTTTAGCAGGGGCGTTTACCTCTAATTCATTTACAAAAGATCAGTTTAGATTTGGAGCGAATTATTCGTTAGAAACTTCTAAAGCAAACTTTAGTTTGAAAGCGGGGTATGTGTTTGAAAAAGGTATTTTGAAAAAAGAAACAAGAACATCTGCCTTAACTGGCTTCACCGGAGGAATGTCAGTTATGTTTCCAATGGGAGATTCGAAATCACCAATTGGAATTGATTATGCTTATAGAGCTTCTGTATTTGGAGGTATTCATACAATTGGAGCAAGAGTTAGTCTAAAATAGAGAATTATATATTACACATATTAACATTTAAAGAGAGTCTGTTTTTTCAGATTCTCTTTTCTTGTTTATAACTATATTGCTATGGCAAAAATTAATTATTTCACAAAGGAAGGACTTCAAAAGTTAAAAGATGAAGTTGAGTTTTTAGAAAGAGTAGAA
>WFNC01000263.1 GCA_015488785.1 Flavobacteriales bacterium
CCTACACCGCTCGTATTAAATTTACATGGATATGGAAGCAACAGTCAAGAACAAATTGTTTACGGAGATTTTAGACCAATTGCTGACACAGCAAACTTTTTGATTCTTTTACCTCAAGGTTTGCCAATGCCATTTACAGGTTCTACCCATTGGAATGCTAGCTACGGTACTGGAGTTGAAGACGTTGACTTTATCGATAATTTATTAGACTCAATTGCTTTGGATTATAATCTAAATCAAGACAGAATATACAGTACAGGAATGAGTAATGGAGGTTTTATGAGTTTAACGTTGGCTGGAGAATTAAGCAATCGAATTACTGCTGTAGCATCTGTAACAGGAGTAATGACCGTAAATCAAATTCCTGCGAACACAGTAACAACCCCTGTTCCTGTAATGCAAATTCATGGAACGCAAGACGGGACGGTAAACTACAATGGAACAGCTCAATTCTTAAGTGTCGATTCAGTTGTAAGCTACTGGGTTAATCACAACAATTGTAATTCAACACCTGTTGTAACGCCTATCGCAAACACAAATACTACCGACGGTTGCACAGCTGAACGATTTGATTATTTGAATGGAGACAATGGTGCAGAGGTTGTTCATTATAAAGTAACAGGTGGAGAACATACTTGGCCTGGATCTGCCGTTAACATAGGCGTTACAAATCAAGATTTTAATGCCTGTATTGAAATTTGGAAATTCTTTAACAAATACAATAAAGAAACATTATTAAAAGTAGAAGAACTTTCGAACAACAAGAATTGGCTTACGCTTTTAAGTCAAAATCCTACTAAAGACTTCTTAAAAATTAAAACATCTGACAAAGAGAACTATACGATTTCTATTCATAGCTTAGATGGAAAACTAGTTAAGAAAACAGAGAACAATACAGCTCATACACTTATTGATTTAACCTCTTTTGCTAACGGAACTTACATTATAAATGTTAGAAACGCTAAAAACAAAGCATCATTAAAAATAATTAAAAACTAACATGGCAAAGAAAAAAAGAATAGATGTTGTTTACTCAACCAATCAAAATTATGATTACGATTACGACAATGATTCGGAAGAAGAAACAATCGCTAAAAACGAACAACTTCTTTACGTCTCTATTGACAGAAAACAGCGAAAAGGAAAATCAGTTACACTTGTTGAAGGTTTTATCGGAACGAACGATGACTTAAAAGATTTAGGTAAAATTTTGAAATCTAAATGTGGTGTTGGAGGTACTGCTAAAGACGGTGAAATAATGATTCAAGGTGATTTAAAAGATAAAGTTTTTGATCTTCTAATTAAGGAAGGCTATAAAGCAAAGAAAAAAGGAGGATAAACAATTTGAAATTCAGCTAATTTATTGCGCTCAATAATTCGAATAAATCAAAGCAATTCTATAGAAGGATCCCACCAGATTTCTTCTAAATTTTGTATTTGATTATCAATTACTTCTACTCCTTCGGAAGCTAATAATTGTTCCATTTTGTTTTCACCTTCAAAATGTTTTTTCCCAGTCAACAATCCTTTTCGATTGACAACTCGATGTGCTGGAATATTTTCTTCTGCCAAAAAACTATTCATTGCCCAACCAACCATTCTAGCCGATCGTGCTGCTCCCAAATATTTTGCTATTGCACCATAAGAACAAACTCTTCCTTTTGGGATTAACTTAGCAACGGATTTGGCATCTTCAAAAAATGAGGCTTCTTTTTTACTCATTCCAATTTCATAAATTTACCCGTCAAAACCTTCTTATTTTCTTTACTGTAGAAACGATAAAAATATTCTCCTTGCGCATAAGACGCTAAATTAAGTTTTAGAAAATCATCATGCCCTTTGTATTCTTCAACTTTCTTACCATTCGCATCAAAGATTGTTAATTCATATTCAAAATTAACCTTTTGATTATAATAAAAATGAACCGTTCCAAAAGTTGGATTTGGGTAAATACCATGCGCATCTTTGTCGGCTGGATGAATATTTGGAGGAGGGGTATGCCTCAACAAAAACAATCCATTCAGACGATCCGAAATTAAAATTCTTCCACTTGGTAACAGCGGGTAAACTCCCCAAGCCCCTCTGTAAAAATTATCATTACTACCTTGATAAGTGTCATAATAGGCAATACGTTTAGGTTCACTGGGACTCGAAATATCATAAATTTGCAACCCATCATTATAATAAGAAAAATAAGCTAAATCATCTTTTATAATCACATTGTGAGGCAAGGTATTTTGATAAGTTTCAGGTTTTACCGCAGCAAGTACTTCAATGTTACTCAAGTCAGAAACATCACAAACTTTAAATCTTTTTGAAGGATTTTCATCACACAAAACATAGGTATTACCATCTTCAGTCAACCACCCCGAATGTGTATATCCTTGATCCGTATAATGTGGCAAATCTCCCAACGGTAACGGCATATTTGGAGTACTAAAGTCGAGCACAATTAAACCATTTCCTGGAACATTTAAATAAGCAGTATCATTTCTCACAAAAATATCGTGAACATAATTAACAAAATTATAATCATAAACAAAAGTTGGATGATAGGGGTCGGCAATCGAAATAACCCTCAATGCATCTATTCCTAAAGAACTGGTATTCCCACAAGAATATAAAAGATTAGAACTTTCATCAATAAAAATATTGTGACTTCTTATGATTAAATCATCATCATCGTAAATCACGTGTGCTGAATCAGGTAAATATTGCAAATCGTAAACACGTAATGACCCCAAACCTTCGTCGGCAACTTCATACAAAAAACCATTGTGCGTATGATAATCTCGATGGACAAGCTCTGAACCAAAAGACTTCCCTTTCTTAAAATAAACAAGCTTTAATTTATTGGCATTTGTAATCTTAAAAAAATGCGTACCTGCGGTAGAACCAATCACAGCATATTCTTGATTATTAAGTACAAAGCCCCAACATTCATTAAAAACAGATTCACCGTCAAAGGTTGCCTCCAAAGAATTATCGTCCCAATTGTCTAACAAGGTTACATTTTTAACCTGAGCCAAAACGACATTAATTGCTAAAATAAAGAGCAGACTAAAAAAAACTTTCATATTCTATAAAGTTAAGTAAATTTAATCCTCAAACTCAATTTTCATAAGAATAAATCTCTTTTTATGATTTTTTAAGTTTTAAACCCTATCATAAATGATATAATTCTCTATATTCGTATTCAACTTAAAATAAACGAAAGACTTATTCGTTTAAACTTTAAAAATGAGCAACTTAGTAATTATACCGACTTACAACGAAAAAGAAAACATCAAAAATATAATTGATGCTGTCTTTGCCTTGGAAGAAGAATTTCATATTCTTGTGGTAGATGATGGCTCACCCGATGGAACAGCTAAAATTGTAACCGAATTACAAAACCAATACAAAGAAAAACTTCACTTAGAAGAGCGTTCAGGCAAACAAGGATTGGGAACTGCGTACATTCACGGTTTTAAATGGGGGCTAGAAAAAGGCTATGATTATATTTTTGAAATGGACGCCGATTTTTCGCACAACCCAAAAGATTTAATTCGCCTATTAGAAGCTTGCAGAACCGACGGTTACGACATGAGTATTGGCTCTCGATACACAAAAGGAGGAAAGGTCGAAAATTGGCCTTTGAATCGTTGGTTAATGTCCTATTTTGCTTCATTTTATGTCCGTGTAATCCTTTGGATAAACATAAAAGATACCACCGCAGGCTTTAAATGCTATTCTCGAAAAGTCTTAGAAACCATAGACTTAGACAATATTTGGTTTGTTGGTTACGCTTTTCAAATCGAGATGAAATATTCTACGCTCAAAAATGGATTTAAAATAAAAGAAGTCCCCGTTACTTTTATCGATCGTGTTTTTGGAGAATCTAAAATGAACATGGGAATTTTCAAAGAAGCTTTTATTGGCGTCGTTAAATTGAGAAAGAAATTCAAATAATTACTCTGTTTTTTTACTTTTTGGGCGTTTAAACGGGCTATCCACTTTTAGTTTTTGCCTGTAAAACAAGTTAGACTAACCCCAAAAGGAGCTTCTAAAGTCGCTCTTTCGAGTCAAGTCTAACTAATTTCACAAACAAAAAGCTAACGTTCCTATCCCTAACGCAGAACAGATTCAAAACAAGCAGTTTTTATTAAATTATTCCATAATAAATTTGATGTTAATCGTAGCTATTCATTTTATCTATCTCATCTGATAAATACTCTACAAATTCAAATTGGTTTCCGTCCTTGTCTGCAAAATAGTCTCTAATTCTATACTTTTCTACCTGCTTTGGATAATCTCTTTTATAGCCTGCATTTAACAAGTTTGTTGCAATCTCTTCAACATCATCAACAACAAAACCTAGGTGATTAATTCCAATTCGATTATAATTTGTTTCATTTACGGTAGTAATTAAATTTAGCGATTCATTTATAGCAATATAAGTATACTCAAACCGACTGGAATTACGGGGAATTTGAAAAATTTATTTTTTTCAAGACTTAGACGTAAAATCTTGTTGTAACAAGTTACTACAAGATTTTACAACGACAGTATTGGGAAAAAGAAAGAATCAAAAAACCGTAAAGCGAGTTGGTTTGAGTATATAATCATCTCCTAAATGAACCCATTTTCGGACATCTTCTCCTCCCCCTCTTATTTTAAAATGAGGAAATGCAGTCTTAAAGAACTTTATTTCATCCTCTAAATTGTTTACCGTTATATTTGCGTGTTC
>WFNC01000264.1 GCA_015488785.1 Flavobacteriales bacterium
GTATAGGAAGTAAATCCATAATTGGATCCAGCAAATTGATTGACGTAGTCTAAAGCTAAATAGCCGTGCATCGTTTTATTAAGCAATGCTGGATTTTCAATTCCGAGTGTTGCGTCATTATCTTTAACAGCTATTAGATATCCCCCTGCTCCTTCAACTCGAGCGGAACTGGTAAAATTCAAAAACTGATACGTTTGCTTCCCTCCTATTTGCCCAAAAGAAAATAGAACAGTTAAAAGAAAAATAAAGACAAATAAAACTCTAATCATTTTATAAAAACGACAATTAATAAGAAATAGTATGTTTCGGTAAAGCTAATTATACATTAAATCTAAAATGCATAATATCTCCGTCTTCTACAACGTATTCTTTTCCGTTCACTTGCATTTTTCCTGCTTCTTTTATTTTAGCTTCAGATTTGTACTCAATATAATCTTCATACTTAATTACTTCTGCACGAATAAATCCTTTTTCAAAATCAGAATGAATAACACCTGCGGCTTGTGGAGCTGTCATTCCTTTATGAATTGTCCAAGCTCTTACCTCTTTTACACCTACCGTAAAGTAAGTATATAAATCTAAAAGGCTGTATGCTTTATTGATTAATTTACTTACACCTGGTTCAGTTAATCCTAAATCTTCTAAGAACATTTGGCGTTCTTCGTAGCTCTCTAATTCGTTTATATCCGCTTCAATTCCAACTCCAAGAACTAAAACTTCTGCATTTTCATCTTTCACAGACTCTTTCAATGCATCGACTAAAGCGTTTCCTCCTTTTACAGAATCTTCATCAACATTACACAAATACATTACAGGTTTTGCTGTAATCAATTGCATTTCATCTAAAATAGCTTTTCTATCTTCATCCAAATCTAAAGAACGAGCAGATTTACCAGCTTCTAATGTTTCTTGAACTAAAGTATATAATTCGTGTTGTTTAACTGCTTCTTTATCGCCATTTTTCATTTTACGAGCAATGCTCGAAATACGTTTTTCTACCGTTTCCAAGTCTTTTAATTGCAATTCAATATCGATAACCTCTTTATCTCTAACAGGATCTACGCTTCCATCTACGTGAATTACATTATCATCTTCAAAACAACGAACAACATGTATTAAAGCATCAACTTCTCTAATATTCGCTAAAAATTGATTCCCCAATCCTTCACCTTTATGCGCTCCTTTCACAAGTCCTGCAATATCAACAATCTCAATTGTTGTAGGTAGAACTCTTTCTGGATTAGCAATTTCTTCTAACTTATTGATTCTTTCATCTGGAACTGTAATCGTCCCTACATTTGGTTCAATTGTACAAAACGGAAAATTTGCACTTTGCGCTTTTGCATTAGACAAACAATTAAACAATGTTGATTTTCCTACATTCGGTAATCCAACTATTCCACATTTTAAAGCCATATATATAATTTTTTGTACAATCTAATTTTGCACCAATCATTAATTAAATCCATTCCTCTTTTGGGCGTTCGAGCGGGCTATCCGCTATATCTTTTTTGTAAAAAACAAAAAAGGATGCCGCTACTATCCCTAACGCAAATAAAACAACTTATAAACGATAACTTAACGCCGTTTTATTGTTCTGCTGTATTAAATACTTTAACGTTAACGCGTGCAAAAATACATTTTATAAAAACATCTACCAACAAAAAAAGCTCCTATTTTAGGAGCTTTTTTTTGTTTATTCTTTTTCACTTTTTTTATCTAAAGACAGTAATAGTCCCTTTCTTAGTTTGTGAATCGCCATCGTAAGATATTACATAGAAATATGTTCCTTCGTGTAAAGGACTTCCTCCTGTAGTTGTTCCATTCCAAGTATTATCGTAAGCTGATTTTTCATATACTTTACGACCCCATCTATTAAACACTGTAAACACTACATCTGAATAGCTTTCTGTTAAACTGGTTTTAAATACTTCATTGTCACCATCGTTATTAGGTGTAATCAGATTCGGTATTTTACAGTCAATAACATTTACATAAAAATCAGCAGTAAGTAAACCACAGAAGTTATTTAAAGTTACTGAATAATCATCTTCTTGAGATACAACTAACGAATCTCCTGTTCCTTGATACCCTAATAAGTCACTACTCCAAATTGTATTCGATGGATCAGAAGTAACTGCATTTACAGCGATAGATTCTCCATTACATAAAGTCACCGTGTCACCAGACAATAAAGACAGATTAGGCAAGCTATAATAAGTAACCAATAATGTATCAGTTAACTCTGGACACTCATTGTGCGTAAAAACGATTTCATATTGTCCCGTTGCACTAACTGTAGTAGTAGGATAAGGGAAACTAGCATTGGGAGAAAAGTTTAAATTTCCAGGTCCTGTATAACTCCAAGTTCCTCCTCCATCAGGTATAGTTGCGTTAGATAAACTTATTTGATCTCCCATACAAGCTTGAGATGGAGAACTAATATCAGGAACTCCATTATACAATTGCACATTAATAGTTGTATCATTCAAACAACCATTAGCATCTACAACATTCAAAGTATAAGCTCCACCTTGAGTAACAGTAATACTATTACTTGTAGAACCTGTACTCCATACATAAGTTGCATAAGTTGAACCTGCCGCCAATGTTACAGAACTATTCTCACAAACTTTATTTGAGTAAGTCATATTCATATCTTCTACAACTGATTCTACAACTGTAAAAACAACTGAAGTATCTAAGCAACCTTGAAAATCGACAGCTAAATAATAATCACCAGCAAAAACACTCACAGTAGGAAGCGAAGGAGTTAAATTCCCAAGAATCCAATTGTAATTATCATAACCTGGATTGTTAAATGTTAACGTTGATTGAAACCCAGGACAAATTTGATTTTGACCGGTAATAACTGGTACAGGAACAATAATTTCAGCTACAGAAATTGTATCATAAGCTAAACACCCTCCTAATCCCGAAACGATTAATGTTGTAGTTCCCGAATGAACAAAAGTGGAGTCAACTATACTAATTCCATTTCCTGTTGTTTCATCTTTCCATGCATAAGAATCAAATCCTGTAGGAGAAGTTAAAAGAACAGAATCTCCTTCACAATAAGTGGTCGATCCAAAAATAGAAACGAAGGACTGAAATTCTGTAATTTGAATATTGTTATTAAAGAAGCATCCATTTGTATCGGATATAGCTAAATTATAAAGTCCATTACCTAAAGTAATCGTATCATTATGAGACAGCGTATCTATCCCCGAATTCATAGTCCAAGTCATAGAGGTATAAGCAGATGAATCTACATTGATTACAGACGAATCTGGAAAGCAATATACCGAATCCCCTACAAAAACAGGAGTAAAATCAGCAAAATGATTAACGTAAATACTATCATGATCTACACAACCATTAATTGTCACTTCTAAATAACTCCATCCTGCAGGTACGAACTCAGCAGAATCTACCCCTAAGAAAACGCCGTTTGTATCAGTCCAATAGTAACTATCGAAGAAATTACCAGCTCCAACTTCTACAGTTTGCCCAAGACACAAGGTCGTATCTGACAATAAGATTGGATTATAAGGTAATGTATCCACAACTATAATCAAATCCATAACTAAAGTATCTAA
The DNA here is from genome assembly GCA_015488785.1 of Flavobacteriales bacterium. GTDB lineage: Bacteria > Bacteroidota > Bacteroidia > Flavobacteriales_D > Parvicellaceae > S010-51. The sequence continues at coordinate 3,600 of WFNC01000264.1, forward strand.
CGGAATTCCATCATCAAAATAATTAATTCCAACAGTAAAAGTATCGACAACAAAAGATCTAAAGAACCCACTTAAACTTGCAGGATTTCCATTTGCTCCAGCAACACCTGGAGTATAGCTAATTTCTGTATAACCTAAAACACCTGTAGTATCTAAAAAAGCTCCAGCTGCTTGATTTTGTTCTACCGCTAAGACATCAAAATTGATTGGCAAACTATCTCCTAAACAAATTCTTAAAGTATCTCCACAAACTTGAAAACCGTTAATAACTGGAGGTATATTTGAAGAGTTACAAACATTAAACATAAAAGACTTGTTATCTAACCAGTCAATACCATCACTCGCTCCAAAAGGCCCATCGTAAGAACCTCCAACATGATCAAATCTTCCTAACTGAAAGCCATTTGTATTATCTCCATTATCCACTCCTACGGTCATTGGAGTTCCTCCAAAACCGTTTGTTCCCTGCGAAGCACCTCCTGTAGTCCAGTTCATATCTTCATAAAAGAAACCAACGTTGTTTCCTGCAGATAATAGAGGCGAATTACCATCAGTAAAAATCAACTGCAATGTAACAGTTTTATCTACTTGTTGGCTGTAGTAACCACACCCTACCCAATTTACTATTACGGCGTTAGGTAAAACTTCATAATATGCATTACCGACACCTCTCATATCTATATCTGCCCAAAATGGTGCTAGCATCGGATTTGAACTAGTAGAAGGAAAAGCGTTGGCGTTGTACCCAGTATTAGAGCTCCCAAACGTTACATTCCCATTCGAATTAATATAGCAAGAGGTATAATTTACCCCATACATACAAAAAGTAAAAGGAAAACTAATTGCTCCAATTGAGCTATCGTCCCCCATACTGTTTGGAGGCACACCTACATTAGGAGGTGTATAACCAAAACAATCTCCTGGAGTTCTATTTATAGACAGCGGTGACACATTAGGTCTGATTGGCGTTGAAGACGGATTAACAACATTAAAACTACCTAACGTTCCATTCGCTTTTGCCGTTGCATAAGCGGGAGTTCCTGCAGTTATTGTTTGCTGTGCAAAAAAACTTCCTGTATAGAAAGCTGCAGCTATGGTTAAAAACAATATTTTTTTCATAATTCAATTTTTTTTACTTAAAAAAGCAATCTTAATGTGCGAAAGTATTAATTTAATTCTATCTATTATCAGTTCTAAACATTTTTTTTTATAAAACAGCTAAAAACTAAACCTTTTACACCCTAAAAAAACTATATTTGTAATCAAGACGAAACTTAAATTAAAAAGGATGCACGAAATAGAAGAAATTAAAAAAAAATGTACACAAACAAGAAGAGACATTGTAAGAATGGTTCATAAAGTTCAGTCGGGACACCCTGGAGGTTCTCTTGGTTGTGTTGAATTTCTAACTGTTTTATATAATCATTCTATGGAGCACAATCCTAAAGATTTTAAAATGGACGGAAGGAATGAAGATTTATTCTTTTTGTCGAATGGGCATATTTCTCCTGTTTTTTATAGCGTACTGGCTCGTTCTGGTTATTTCCCAGTTGAGGAATTGGCTACTTTTAGAATTTTGAATACACGTTTGCAAGGACATCCTACCACTCACGATGGTTTGCCTGGTGTTAGAATTGCTAGTGGATCTTTAGGTCAGGGGCTTTCTGTGGCGATTGGTGCTGCTGAAACAAAAAAGTTAAACAATGATAAAAATATTGTTTATACGTTGCACGGTGATGGAGAATTGCAAGAAGGTCAAATTTGGGAAGCAATGATGTACGCTGCAGGAAAGAATATTGATAACTTAATTGCTACCGTAGATTATAATCACAAACAAATTGATGGTGACATTGATGATGTGATGCCACTTGGTGATTTGGAAGGTAAATGGAAAGCTTTTGGCTGGACTGTTTTGAAAATGGACGGTAATAATGTTGAAGAAGTAATTGAAACGTTGGATAAAGCTAAATCTTTGACGGGAAATGGAAAGCCGATTGTTATTATTATGAAAACCGAAATGGGAAATGGTGTGGACTTTATGATGGGAACACACAAATGGCATGGTTCTCCTCCAAATGATGAGCAATTGGCTAGTGCATTGGCTCAGAATGAAGA
>WFNC01000265.1 GCA_015488785.1 Flavobacteriales bacterium
AACCCAGAATCCAGCCACTACATTAGCCAATGTAGTGGTAAATCAATGGGACTAATGGAAATCTTAAAATTAAAAAACATACTGAATTACAAAGACTTACGCTCAGTTATTAACTGGTGTACTAAAAATGATGTATTCATTATTCAGCAAGGTAATAAGCAGTTTGTCAATCAATGGGAATTCATTTTATCCTTTTATAAGCCATTCATAAAACACTTAAAAAGAAAACATAAGAACTGGAAAGAAATGTTTTTGAATTATTTGAATGGAGAGTTAGGTCAATTATTGACGACTCCAATTGACAATGCACCGATAATAGGTTTGGATAACTATAAACCTAACACAACATTAGAAGTTTCTTTCCTAGATAAAATCAAAAAGATATGAATAAGCAAAAGCCATTAATAATAGACAAAAGAGATAAGGTAAAAGGGTTGTTTACATATTGTAGTAAATGTCAACGTTTAATTGATAATCGTGTTTGTGGGGTCACAAAAAAACGATTGAGTACTTGTAAAGATACAGACAAGCATATGTTTAAAGCAATTGTTTCTATCCCTGGTACTGACGGAGCAAAACGTAAAACGAAAACTTTTAGAACGAGAGATATTCAAGAAGCTACAAGACTAAAACACGAATTTGTAAATGAATTGAAAGAAGCTAATTATCAAAGTACAACCGTACTGACAACTGATGTTGAAATGCCTAAACCAACTTTGCTAATTGAATGTATGGCAATGTATATTGGATATTTGAACAATGATGGAGTTGCGGCCCATAAAGTAAAAGTAAGAACCATAAGCCATATAAAAGATGTTGAGCGTTTCTTTAGAAATTTTTGTTTGAGTTTAAAAGAAAGTAATATCGACCATACTTTAATTACAGTGTATCAACTGAATGAAAAAGCAGTAGCCTTATTACACAATTATATTGTAGATGTTTTAAACTATAAAAATAAGACCTATAATAAGTTTATGGGAGCAATGAGACAGTTTATCAATTGGTTAATTGTAAAGCGAGATTATCAGCTTAAAAATCATTTTGTAGGAGTTACAAGACGTTCAGAAGTAATTGATAAAACTATTGTATCAAAATCAGAATTCAAAAAATTACTATCAGTTTTAGATCCTAAAAAAGGAATGAAAGAATATTCAACAGGGGAGAGAAAGAATTTTTACCGTAGTTGGTTAGGTAAAGCGTTTAGACTTGCATTAGAAACAGGGCTAAGACGTGAAGAGTTTATGTCAATCAGGTACAATGACATTGTTTTGAATGAAAAAGGAATACCAACATTCATAAAGATTGAGAATTTCAAAGTCAATCGTAAAAATGGAGTATCTGGAACTGAAAACGCAACAATGAAACATATTCCAATAACAAAAGGATTGAGAACGCTATTAAATGAACTCGACTACAAGACTTGCAAAGGTTCGGACGACTACATTATAGCAAAAGAAGAGAAAACCACCTTAAAAACAAGAATAGACGTAGTTTCAAAGGCATTTACTCATTATTGGCAATTCACAGCCTTAGAAAAGAAAGCACAACTAAAACATTTACGCAAAACTTACCTTACAGCCCTAGTTCAACAATTCGGAGAAAAGGCAAATCTCATCAGTTCTCATTCTGGTATAGATGTTCTAAAGAAACATTATGTAAACGATCAGGAATTGATTAAGGCGACTAATGATTTTAGTGTTTTTTAAAAGTTGATGTTTTCAAATGTTTTTGCATAAGCTTGTTCCATCTCCTTTATTTCTTCGTCATTTAATTCTAAATAAAATTTTCGTTTTCGACTTGCTAATTTTCCTTTATTTTGATGGAGGAAAAAAATCATACGGTCAACTTTATTATCTGGCATATCAACTATACCTTGGATATTTATTTTTAATTCATCATAACATTGAAGAAAAAGAAGTTCTTTTGGAATATCTGTTGTGATTGTTGACTGTATGGATCTCGCTAAAAATACAGCATGATTTGTTAAGTCTGGAAATTGATATAAAGCTTCTATTTCGGTAGCATTATTAACTGTCATTTCACCAGAATCATTAATGTCATATTTTACTTTTCGCTCTATTAATTTTGAAAGTAATTCTAAAGTAGCATCATACTCATCCATATTAGCTAGTATTTGAGCTGAAACAGGAAGTATTGTACTATTTGGTACAATTCCATCACGTACAAGAATATCGTGAATTAAAAATCTATGAATTCTACCATTACCATCTTCAAACGGATGAATATATACATATCCAAACGACACCATTGTAGCTTTAATTATTGTGGGAGTTGAAGCGTTTTTTTTGTTTAATTCAATTAATCCCTTCATCAGAGATTTTACAAATTGAGGTGGAGGGCATACGTAATGAACTTTTTGCGTATAATCTCTCATTGTTTGACCAACATAGTTTTGGAAGTCTCTAAAACCATTATCTGCATATCTTGGGTCAACAATTATATTCTGCATGCGAACTAATTCCTCCTCTGATAATGACTCTTCAAAGTTTTTTTGACCAGCCTCTTCTAATAGAGCAATAAATTTATCCATTCTGTCTTGTGGAGGCTCTTCTTTTTCTATTTCATTTGAAGATTTGGATTCTTTTTTATATAAATAATAACTTGCTCGTTTAAAAATATCTGAAGAATATTGATGTTTTAAATTTTCTATTTCTTCTTGAATATTCCAATTTAACAAATCATTCAATTCAGTTGTTTTTCTAATTATAGGACAATACTCATTAGTACCTAGAAGGTTATTGTTTATTTTCCATTTGGATATTTTTGTAGTACTTCCTGTAAGGTATTTGGAAGAGTCTAATAGGTCTTCATAATTCGTGTTAGTAACATCTATATCTATTGATTTATTACCCGTGAATTCATATAGGAAACCTATTATTCTTGAATGTTTACGATTCGGACTTGCATTTATATAGTTTATTATTTCTTTATAATCAACTAAATGAAAAACTTCATTGATAAAGGCTAGGTTTAGGTCATCATATTTTAAAGCAAACTCTAAATGAGACATTGGATTATCAACTTTTACATTATATTTTGGTTTAAAAGTGCGAATAATCGTATTGGATGAGCTTATTTCTGTTTTTTCAGTTGTACCTATATATGATTCATGTGTTAGTCGAAAGCCTTTGATACTTAAATTTTCTTGAAGCCAAGTAAGTCCTATTTTTTTCATTTTTTTCCTGTTAACTGGGGTAAAAGTAGTTTCTCAGGGGTAAATATAGTTTATTTCATCTTATCTGGGGTAATTTTAGTTTTTAATAGTGTAAAATTCATTTATTGTTAATCTCTAGGGGTAAAATTGGTTTGCAAGGGGTAATTTTAGTTTTTTAATGTATTATTGGGGTAAAATTGGTTTTCTTACAACTCAATTACTTTAGTTCCATCAAAATCAAAATGCTCACGAGCACGAACGTATCCCAATTGGTTTGTCGTTAATACTGTTTCTCCGACTTTAAAATCAAGTACATTAGCATGATTATGTCCGAATATCCAAGCGTCAATATTACTATTTGTAATAAACTCATCTAAATCAGTTGCAAAGGCACAATTTATCGGACTACCTAAATATTGTTCTGGGTAATTCGTAAAAGTAGGGACGTGGTGCGTTACGATTAAACACTTCTCCTTTGTGTTATTCTCTACTTCCTTTTGTATAAATTTAAAATTTTCATCAAATAGTGCATTATACATTGTAGCTCTAAATCTATCTGTATTGCACTTAATAATATGAAAATCATTTAAACTATGTTCGATAATCGCCATTTTATCATCCGGAATTTTAGACCATAGCGTAGATAGTATTATTTTGGTATTACCAATTTCTATAGAGTGATTATTAAGAAGATGTACATTCGTTCTAATTTCTTCTTTAAATATTCCAACTCGACCTTGCGTATCTGAAAGGTAATATTCGTGATTGCCAGGAATCCAATATACTTCTTTAAATTTCTCAGAAATGTCATCAAAAAAATAATCGTGTTTATCGAGTTGATTAAATGGAACAATGTCTCCTGCCAAAATAAGTATATCAGCTTTCGGTATAATTGGATTATTCTGAATGTATTCTTTGTTTTCTGGAAACTCTAAATGTAAATCGGAAGAGTATTGAATTGTCATAGTATGTTATTGATATGATATTAATCTCGTTCAAAAATCGAACACAGCTCAAATAGTATATGAAATTCTGGATCGTCATCAGGTTTTGTATCAGAAAGTAGTTTTAATCTTTTAGAATACTTTTCATATATATTTTCTGAGGTAATAAATGAATACTCCGTTTGATTTTCTGTGTTGTATTTTTCAATCCGAATTTTTAACTCTTTTTTATTAATCATAATTTTATATTATAAAACGAACCCAAAAAGTGAAGAGTTTGTTACCCGGTTTTGTTACCCGAACCAAAAAAAGGCACTTTTTCAAGTGCCTTTTTGAGTGAGAATTACTCTCTTTTTGTAGCGAGAATGGGACTTGAACCCATGACCTCTGGGTTATGAATCCAGTGCTCTAACCAGCTGAGCTACCTCGCCAATAATTTTCGAGTGCAAATATACAAAAGATTTAATAGATACAAAAGAAATTAGCTTAAAATAGTGAAAAATTATTTTTCTAGTTCTTTAAACAGATCTTTAAACTCTTCCCAAAATTCATCTACTGCTAGTAAGTGTTTGGAAAAGAACGGAAATATCGTATTCCAAGTACTTTTATCGTATAAATTTACATTTTCTATTTCAACATAAATTCGGCTCATTTCTTTATTATATTCATTACAATAATAATCTAGCCAAATCCATTCTGATGTTCTCGTGATGTCCGTAAATACAGTTTTAACTTCTAAAAATTGTTCGTAGAACAAAGTTCTTATTCCTTCGTCGCTGTGTTGAAGGTCTATACAAACCCTGGCTTTTCTTTTGTCAACTTCTAATCTAAAATAGATGTTTTTAACACCGGTTCGATAGTTTAACCATTTTATTTTTCTCCCTGCAGCGTTTCTATTGTGTCCGATGTATTTTCCAAAACTAGTCCAAAATAATTTTCTTAAAGCAATTGATTCTTCTTTTCCGTACATATTTTAAACTTATTTTGAGTTTTCATCTACAAACAAATAAATGACTTCATCCTTCTTTTTCATTTTATAGGTTTCCCGAGCAAATTTCTCTAAAGTTTCAGGATTTGTAGTCAATTCTAATGTTTTCTTTTTTATATTTTCTATCGCTTTTTCTTTTTCTAAATTGTCTTCTTTTAGTTCACTCAAATCCATTTTAAGTTTAATCAAACTAAAAACATTAGTATCTTCGATTACAAATAGAAGGGTTAATAAAACTGTAATTGAAATCAAATACTTGTTTTTTAGGTAGGGAATATATTTTTTTAAGTTTTCCATTAGTTCAACAAAAATAGTAAAAGACTTACCGCTTCTAAAGTGTCTTATCTGATTTTATAAACGCTCAATTTTTAATAAAAGAAATTGTATCTATTTTCTTGTCATTCTTTATGATTACATAATATGATCCTTTGGCTAATTTAGAAATATCAATTTCATTTTTTAATTCTTTTAAATTAGATTTTTGATAAACTGTTTTTCCTACAACATTGACGATTCTTAAATCGGTCATTCCTATTGTTTCTTTTGCTGTAAGTTGTATATTTAAAACATCACTTACAGGGTTGGGATAAAGCTTTAATTTAGAGTTGGTCAAGCTGTTTATAGCTGTATATTCTTTCTGAAAAATAGACAAATAAGAAGGTAAGTTAAAATTCCCATAGTTAAACTCTTCTGAAGAGATGTAATAACCATCATTTCCAATACTTGTAATTGCTTCTATTTGAATACTTGTTCCAGATGGTTGTGCAAGTGCACATCTACTATTGGTTCCTGAAAATGGATTATATCCCGAAAATTGGGCTAATTCCCACATAAAAGGATTTGCTGATTGATAACCAACCAAAAATATGCTGTTTTTATCTGCATTATATGTCGCTCCAGTTACAGTTCCTTGTGCGTCTAAACTATCCGAAATAGAAAGAGTATAAAAACCGGCTACCTTAGGCATCTTATATAAATTTGTTTTTTCATTTACCCAGTTTTTAGTAAATAAAAGGATACTATCATCTACAACAACCATTGCTTCACAATCAAAATCGGTATCCTTAGGGTGTGATGTAAAATCAATTTGCTCTGCATATTGAAACTGAATCGTATCTGCAGTGACAGTTGTTTGAGCGTTAAAATCGGCTTTTGAAATCACATAAATCATTAAGTCTCCTCTTGTTCCATTGTTGTTTCCAAAATCACCAATATAAATGTAATCATCGTCTTGCGCTATATCTTCCCAATCTACATTTGTCGCATTACTAATGGTTACCGTTCTTGTTACCGAACCATCAGTTGTATTTATTTCATATAAATTTGGATTATCACCAGAGTCATTATGTGTTACTAGTTTACCGTTAAAGTAAATCAATCCACTTGTTTCCAAAACAGTTGAACTTAATGCTGTTACACTATCTAAACTACAGGTCTGAGCAGTTATTCCTCCAAAAATTGGAGCTAGAAAGAATGAGAATATTATTTTTTTCATAATTATCTGTTTTAATTTTATTACGCTATTGTCTGATAAGCAATGACCCAAAACTCGTAGTATTTATTGTTTATTCAATTCATTAGATGACATTGAAATATACAAATCAGTTTTTTTTCAAAAGGTAGTCAATTTTTGGATACATAAGACTTCTAATCTTTTTTTTCGTATTCTCATCTTAAAGCAAAGCGGTCTCCCAGTCTTGAATCTTCAAGTCTAAAAAAGCAGTCTAAAGAAAAAAAACTACAAATTACTAATCGTTCTATTCTTAGGGTGTTTTATTTCAAATTTATAATTTACCGTTTTACTACTGTTTCCTGCAATCGAAATATTCCAAGTCAATTTACCTGTTGTTTCGTCATATTTAGCATTGCTCGATTCCAACAAAGAAACTTCTATGTCCTTTCTTTTCGTCAATGGAATTTGTTCTACCAATTCGATATCAATCGTTTGTGCTTTGTTATTTCTTACAGTTAATTCATAACCTCTAGTTGTTTTCTTGTTCCCACCCAAAGTTTTGGTTTTACAAAAATCTTTTATTTTTTCTCTTTTTATAATAATACTTTTGTCTCTTCCCATCGAAACTTTCAACGTGTCATCCGTAACTTCTGTATCAATATATGATTCTCCTACAAATGTATTTTCAAAATAAATGTTAGCATCTCCCGACAATAAACTGTAATCTCCCCATCCAATTATATTGGCTAACAAAAACGCATCATCATCTTGTTTTGGTAACGAGAAATATTGGTAACTAACAGGCAATTCATAATTTTGAATCTCAATTAAATTTGGTTTTCCATTACTTTTAATAGAGTAGGGAAGTGCTATATCAAAAGTCGTGTTAACAGTACTCTGCGTTACCGTTGTATAATCAGCTGTTGATTTGGATTCTTCTTTATCGTAACTTCTCCCTGGCATTACTGGAGCTTCTGATTCTTCTGAAACAGCGTTTAGATCAAAGTCTGATACAGTTTTATAAGCATAAGAAACTTTCGATCTTTTCTTGCTCTTTCTAGGATAGTTCTGAGTATTATCATAACTCTGCAAATACCATCGACTAAAAGTTGGTTGCGTATTATTTACCGAAGGATTTCCAGTCGATAATTTCACTTTTACGTTATCCCAATCGTTTCCTGTTTTCTGAAAAACTTTCCCTTTGTAAGTAAAGTCAATCGGCTCGTCCAAGTTCTTCGAGCGAATATCGTAAAACGGAACCCAACCAGCATTATTAACAATATAACTAACCTCAATTCTTGCAGTTGTTCTAGCTGAAGACGTTAGATTTACAATTATTTCCCCCGTATTTTTCACATTATTAAAGTACGAATTTCGTTGTCTATTCAATCTATTTATCGATTCTCTAATTTCCTGTTTACTTCTTCTTATATCAAGCAATTTTGTTTCAATATTACTCAATCTTTCTCTATAAAAATCAGCTGCATCCATCAAGTCTTCAATATCTACACCTGTGTTAGCTCCTCCAATGTTTTTATTGGTCAACAGCAAACTTTTTTCCTCTGTATATACTCGTTCATACGATTGCCTGATCTCTAGTTTAAATTCCAATTCTTTTATCGAATCATTTATTTTCAAAACGCTAGGAGATTTATTCAACTCATTTCTATCCAAATAATTGATTTCATGATTCACCGAAACAATCGTCACATTCTTATTATTCGCAGTCACCTGAATACTATTGGGTTCAATAAAAGGAGACAAATTAGTCAACTTCAAATCGTTGATTCCACTTGCTATCGAAGTCGAAAAGGTTCTATTTATTTCAGCCCCGTTCAAGTAAACCGTAACTGCTTTTATCTCCGAATCTATTTCTTTCTCTCCTTGAGCAAATACACCAAAACTAATCAATGTCAATGCGGTAAATATTATTTTTTTCATAATCTATTTTTATCTTTATAATCTCTATTACAACTATCTAAGCACTAGGTTCATTTTTTTTAGGGCAAATTTTAGTTGACGAAAAGCCAACTAAAACCAGGCTATCCACTATATCTTTTTTGTGTGAAAAACACAAAAAAGGATGCCGTTCCTATCCTTTTCGCAAGAATTCGTATAAGCGTTTAAATATTAAAACTCAATTAATTCTTCTTCTTTTATCAATTTAGAAAAAAGTAAAGCTTCATAAAGCCGCACCAATCAAAGAGCGTTCATAAGTTCCAATAATTAAAATAGAAACAAACGAATAAAAGCCATTTGTTTTGAGTCTAAATCAAAGCTTTGCCGCAACTTCACTCCCTTGTTTTATCGCTCTTTTAGCATCCAATTCACTAGCAAAGTCAGCTCCACCAATCAAGATCGGTTTCTTACCTAGTTTTTCTAACGGTTCCAACAAATCTCTTTTACTCAACTGTCCTGCACACAATATAATGGTATCAACATCCATTACTTCAGCTTTTTCTTTTCTTGTAATGTGCAATCCTTCATCAGAAATTTTATCGTACTGAATTCCATTAATCATTTTTACAGCTTTATGCTTCAATGTCAAACGGTGAATCCAACCTGTTGTTTTTCCCAATTTAGCACCCACCTTAGTTTCTTTACGTTGCATCAAAAATACAGCTCTAGGCGAAGGTTCAACTTTAGGTTCTATTCCTTCAATTCCCCCTCTTACTTCAAGGTCGTGGTCAATTCCCCATTCATCCAAAAACTTAGAAACATTCAACGAAGACGATTCTCCTTTGTGTGTAATGTATTCGGCAACGTCAAAACCAATTCCTCCTGCACCTATAATAGCGACTTTCTTCCCAACTTCTTTTTTATCTTTTAGAACGTCAATATAACTCAATACTTTCTTGTTCTCAATCCCCTCAATTTTCGGAGTTCTAGGAATTATTCCTGTAGCCAATATTATTTCATCAAAATTGTTTAAATCTTCTGCCGAAACTTTTGTATTCAGTTTCAAATCAACGCCAGTCAATTCTATTTGTCGCTTAAAATAACGAATCGTTTCATAAAACTCTTCTTTCCCTGGTACTTGTTTCGCAATGTTAAATTGTCCTCCAATTTCCGAACTTGCATCAAACAAAGTTACCTGATGTCCCCTTTTTGCAGCTACAGTCGAAGCCGCCATTCCCGCAGGTCCAGCACCAACTACTGCAATTTTCTTTGGCGATGTAGTAGGAGTGTAGTTCAATTCTGTTTCGTTACAAGCTCTAGGGTTAACCAAGCAACTAGCCGTTTGTTGTTTAAATATGTGATCCAAACAAGCTTGATTACAACCAATACAAGTATTTATTTCATCCTCTTTTTCAGCTTTCGCTTTATTTACAAACTCAGGATCTGCCAAAAAAGGTCTAGCCATAGAAACCATGTCTGCACAACCGTCTGCCAATACTTTTTCTGCCACATCGGGCGAATTAATTCTGTTTGTAGTTATCAATGGAATTTTCACTTCTCCCATCATTTTTTTAGTTACAAAACTAAACGCAGCTCTAGGAACCATCGTCGCTATGGTAGGTATTCTAGCTTCGTGCCAACCAATGCCAGTGTTTATAATTGTAACACCTGCTTTTTCCAATTCTTTAGCCAATAATACAACCTCATCCCATTTACTTCCCCCAGGAACCAAATCGAGCATCGAAAGTCTAAAAATAATAATAAATTTTTCGCCAACTTTTTCTCTTACAGCTCTTACTATTTCTAATGGGAATTTAATCCTATTTTCATAACTACCGCCCCATTCATCGGTACGTTTGTTTGTTTTTTTTGCAATAAATTGGTTAATTAAATAACCTTCAGACCCCATTATTTCAACTCCATCATACCCTCCAATTTGAGCCAATTCTGCCGCTCTTGCAAAATCCTTTATAGTTTTCTTAATCCCTCGTTTACTCAATGCCCAAGGCTTAAAAGGAGAAATTGGAGCTTTCAAAGCACTCGGAGCAACCGAAAATGGATGATAACCATATCTTCCAGTATGCAATATTTGCATACAAATTTTCCCATCATGCTTGTGTACTTCGTCTGTAACTATTTTATGTTTTAAGGCCGTTCGCTTATTGGTCATTTTACTCGCAAATGGACTAACCCAACCTGCAATACTTGGAGCTATTCCTCCTGTAACAATTAAACTAACGCCACCTTTTGCTCGTTCACCAAAATAGATGGCCATTTTTTCATATCCTCCTTTCAATTCTTCCAAACCAGTATGCATAGAACCCATTATAAAACGGTTCTTCAAAGTAGTAAAACCTAAATCTAAAGGTTCGAATAAATGCGGAAATTTTTGACTCATAATCTATTTTTTTTGAACTCTAAATGCAGAGCAGTCACAAAAATACAAAAATAAATATTGTTAATAGATTTTAATTGCAGGATATGACTATTTTTTGATATTTGAAAGTTGTTTTTACCTATAGAATGCTGTTTTTTAGTAAGCGTATGGCAAACCACATCTTGTGAGATATTCAAAATATTCTGTTTTTTGCACTAAAAAAAATAAGAGATTATTATGTTAGGAACAGAATATTCTTAATATTATTATTATTCTCACTTGACAGCAGTTGATATGCGTAAAGAATTTAATGGTAAGTGGATTAGTAAGTGAATACATCCTACACATTTTCCAAGACTTGAAGAAACAGTATATCTTGAAGATTTAGATCAAATACTGAGCAAATTCAAAAGATTTGAATTGATTAAATATTATGAATTTAACTTTCACAATTCTAATAGCCTCTCTCAGCTCCAATTCCCCCTAAACTTTGGCTGTCATTAGATCTGTTATTGATTCTACAAATGAAAATTTAACAAATGTATCGTTTGCTCTAACTAACTTGGCTAATCAAGATGTTAGACCTGCTGATTAGTAATATATTTAAACCTTTAGGCAATTCTTTTAGCTTTAATTCGTTTGAATATTGAATTGAGTAGTCTAAAATCACCTTGTTTAGATAATAATCGTATTTTTACGGCACGATAAGAATTATGAAAATTTATAACACAACATTAATAATGCCTTGTTACAACGAGGGAGAGTTCTTTAGAAAAGAAGAATATGTCGCTTCCTTAAAAGAAGAAGAGTATATTAATATCTGTTTTGTAAATGATGGAAGTACCGATAATACTTTGGTTAAATTAAAAGAACTTCAAGTGTTATTTCCGAATCGAATTCAAATTATTGATTTAGAAAAAAACGTTGGAAAAGCAGAAGCAATACGACAAGGTGTTTTGAGGTATAAAAATACGAATCAATCCGAATACATTGGTTATTTTGATGCTGATTTAGCATTTCCTTTAAATCAAGTTCGTAAGTTTTATATTCAATTTCCAGCATCTAATAAGCCTTCTTTTATAGTTGGAGCTAGAGTTCGTTTACATGGTTTTACAAATGTAGAACGACCATTAATGCGTCATCTCTTTAGTCGTTTTTTTGCAACAATAGTGAGTAATTTACTTAAGATTCCAATTTATGATACTCAAACAGGTGCTAAGCTAATTAAAGTTGATTTAGCTGAGATTCTTTTTCAACAACCGTTTATTAGCCGTTGGTTATTCGATATTGAATTAATTTATCGTTTGATTCATTTAGTAGGAAGAGAAAACATTAAAAATCAATTGTGGGAACTTCCGATTAGTGTTTGTAATGATGATGGAAATTCGAGCATTAAGAAAAGTTACGCTTTAAGTGTTCCAATTGAATTAGTTAAAATTTGGAGAAAGTATAGAGAATGAATCGTAAACAAGGAGGATATTTAGTAGCTTTTATTTTTACAGTTATAATAGCTGTTTTTTTTCAAGATGTATTAAAAAAAACAAACTCAGTCTATTACGGAGGTTCTGGAGATGGGTTAAAAGGTTATTACGGTGCTATTTATCACGCAAAGTACGATTCTAGTTATATGCATTTGGAAGGAATGAACTATCCTTTTGGTGAGCATGTCTATTTTACAGGAAATCAAACCCCGTTGACCAATACCGTAAAGTTTTTAAAACCCGTTATCGACCTTTCTGACGATATGGTTGGAATAATGAATGTTGGAATGCTAGCATCAATTATACTTTCTTGTATTCTGATCTATTTAATTTTGGTACGTTTAAAAATACCTGTTCTTATAGCGATTATTTCTGCAATTGGAATTACACTAATGTCACCTCAATGGGCGAGGTTAGAAGGGCATTATAATTTGGCTTATCAATTTGTAATTCCTTTTATTATTTATCAGTTATTGAGGTTTCATCAAACCAAAAATTACAACCATTCTTTGTATATCTTTATCGGTGTGTTTTTAATGATGAATATGCATCCCTATTTTTTTCCATTGGCATCAATTTTTACAGGAAGTTATTTTCTGTTTTACAGTATTAAAAATAAATTCAGGTTAAATACCATACTCGAATTTATACCTCATTTTTTCATTCAGGTAATTCTTCCTTTCGCTCTATTTACTAGCGTATTAAAGTTAACTAGCTCAGTTGTTGATCGTACAAATATGCCTTGGGGGTTTTGGGAATTTAATTCCAATACAACTGGAATATTATATCCATTTGGCAAACCTTATCAATGGATTTTTGATTTGTTTGTAGAGCGTTTAGAAGTGTCTTGGGAGGGAGTCGCTTATGTTGGTTTGTTTGCGCTTATTATGTTGATTCTTTCATTGCTTTATCGTATGGTGAGAATTATTAAAAAAGGAGAATTTAAAGCGAAAGAAAATCAAGAACAAGAGTTTGTTTTCTTTTTATTATTGGCGGGTATTTTTGGAATGGCTATTTCTTTTGCTTTTCCTTTTAATTTAGGTGCTAAAGAAAAACTATGGTTAGATTCTTTGGGGGTGATAAAACAAATTAGAGGAATTGGAAGAATGAATTGGACGCTGTTTTATGCAGTAAATATTTTTGGGGTCTATTGGTTTGTCAAAATATTTGAGAAAAGGAAATACGTTTTTATTATAGCTTCAGTTCTTATGGCTACGATGTTGTTTATAGATGGTTATTATCAATTTAAAGACCTTCCTAATAAAATAAATAATTCAGCAGAAAACTTTGAAGATACAACACATCAAAAAGCTCAAAACAAATGGATCTCAGAAGTTGATTTATCAAAATATCAAGCAATTATTCCCTTTCCTTATTTTCATATAGGATCAGAAAATTTGTCAGCAAACAGTACCGAGGAATTTAAAAACTATGTCTTAGCTGTTTCCGTTACAACTGGAATTCCTACTACAGGAATAGCATTGAGTCGAACATCATTATCACAAACATTAAAAAGTCTTGCGTTGCATAGCGAACCTTACAAAGCGTTAGAAATATTGAAAGACTTAAAGTCAACAAAACCTTTTCTTATTTTGGCAGATACTTCTGAAATAAAAACAAAAGAAAAATTCTGGATTGAACATGCTAAATTCTTACTTTCTAATGGAAAAGTTAATGTTTATGAGTTAGCTTTTGAAACGATAAAACAAGGCTATTTAATAAAAAGAGAAGAAGCTTTAGCATCTTTACCTCCTACACAAAGCGTAAGCAATCGTTGGTATTCAAATGATTCAACTCATTTTATTATAGAGGATTATAATAACTTTAAAAACAGTAAGTTAGAAGCGTTTATTAATCAGCCAGTTGAAATAGCCAAAGAACAAGTTTTGCGAGTTGATAAAGAAACAAAAATAGAAGTCTTGTTTTGGATGAACGGAATGACCAAAGATTTATTTCCAAGGTCTAGAGTTGAAATATGGCATCACAAACCAGATGGAGAAGTTTATTGGATAGACTATTATGGGATTTCAGACAAATTTCAAACATTTGACAACGATAAAGGCTTACTTCAATTAGAAAGTTATCAAAAACCAAACGAAAAACTAAGCATATACTTAATCAATAACGATATAAAGGAGGAGCAAGTAATTGAAATTGACAATTTATTGATCAAGTACAAAAATGCGACAATATATAAGGATTCTAAAACTGATTTAATCATTAATAATCGTAGCTATAGTCATAATAATAAAATTGTTGAATAGATTTAGGTAGTCTTAATCTAGGTAGAATAGAGGGAGGGAAATATCAAAAATCAAATTGTTATTAAAAAAATATAAGGCATTTAAAAATTACCAGATTATTGATTATCTTGCACCTCTAAAATTGATATACATTTAATTATTATGCCAAAATTATCTAACAAAGCAGCTGCAATGCCAGCATCACCAATTCGTAAATTAGTTCCATTTGCCGAAGAAGCAAAACGAAAAGGTAAAAAAGTTTACCATTTAAACATTGGACAACCAGACATCGAAACACCAAAGGTGGTATTAGATAAAATGCATAATTTAGATTTAAAAGTGGTTGAATATAGTCATTCAGCAGGTTTTCAATCCTACAGAGAAGGTTTAGCCGCTTACTACAAAGGATTTGGAATTGATTTGAATCCCAGTAACGAAATAATGATCACTACAGGAGGTTCAGAAGCTCTAATATTTGCTTTTCAGACTTGTTTGGACAAAGGAGACGAGCTTATTATTCCAGAACCTTTTTATGCAAATTATAATGGATTTGGAGTCACAGCAAATATCAATGTAGTTCCTGTTACAGCAAAAATTGAAGATGGTTTTGCATTACCTCCAATTGCCGATTTTGAAAAATTAATTACCCCTAAAACAAAAGGTATTCTTATTTGTAATCCTGGAAATCCTACGGGATATTTATACAATGAAGAAGAATTAGAAACGCTAAGAGATTTAGTCAAAAAACACGATTTATTTCTTTTTGCAGACGAAGTCTATCGCGAATTTTGTTACGATGGAGCTACGCATCATTCCGCATTAAATTTAAAAGGAATTGAAGAAAATGTAATTCTAGTTGATTCTGTTTCTAAGCGTTACAGCATGTGTGGAGCTAGAGTAGGAGCTTTAATTAGTAAGAATGCAGAATTTATGGCAGCAGCACTAAAATTTGGTCAAGCGAGATTAAGTCCTCCAACTTTTGGTCAAATAGCAGGGGAAGCAGCTTTGGATACTCCTCAAAGTTATTTTGATAGTGTGATTGAAGAATATGTACAAAGAAGAGACGTTTTGGTTGACGGTCTAAACAAAATAGAAGGCGTAATTTGTCCAAAACCGAAAGGAGCTTTTTATGCAATCGCCAAACTACCAATAGACGATGCCGATAAGTTTTGCCAATGGTTATTAGAAGATTTTGAATACAACGGAGAAACCATTATGTTGGCACCCGCTACAGGATTTTACGCTACCAAAGGATTAGGAAAACAAGAAGTTCGTTTGGCTTATGTCTTAAATCAAGAAGCGCTTGTCAAAGCAGTTAAATGTTTAGAAGAAGCTTTAAAAGTTTATCCAGGTAAAATATAATTTGATTGATGTACAAAGCTTTTCTTTCAATTTTTCTTTTTGTAATCTCATTTAATCTTGTTTATGGACAGGCATTTAATGACGAAAAAAAATACGCAAGAAATAGAGGGACAGAAGACTTTCTAAAAGACTATTTATCCATTAAATATCCATCAAGAGATTTTCAAGATTTTATCTATGTAGGAGTCAAGCGACAAGAATTATATTTATTTAGAAAGGGGAAACTAATTAAAATATATAGCGTTTCAACATCTAAAAATGGAGCAGGATCGGTAGCCAACAGCGAAATGACGCCAGTAGGTTTACACAAAGTGAATGGGAAATATGGAAGCGGAGTTCCCGAAAATGGAATTCTTAGACACAAAAAATTCTCAGGAGAGCTCGCCAAAATTGAATATGAAGCTAAACCGATAAACAAAGACATTATTACAACTCGAATTATTACCATTGAAGGTTTGGAAAGAGGCGTAAACAAAGGAGGTAAATTAGATTCTTACGATCGAAGAATATATATACACGGAACTGCCGAAGAAGGATTGATTGGAAAACCCGCCTCTCACGGTTGCATTCGTTTAAAAAATAAAGATGTAATGGAATTATTCGACCTATTGACAAAAGGAATGTTTGTCGTAATTTTGAATAATTAAAGTAAAAATAAAATGGCAGAACAACAACCAAATAACCCAATGCACGGGATAAAACTCAAAGATGTAATGACTTTTTTGAAAGATTATTACGGTTGGAAAGAACTTGCAGAACTAATAAATATTAACTGTTTTAAATCAAATCCAACTTTAAACTCTTGTCTTAAATTTTTGAGAAAAGAGCAATGGGCTCGTAATAAAGTAGAAAAATTATACCTAGAAACAAAGGAGTACATGAATAAGTAAAGGATTGTTGGTGATAGGGCGTTTTAACAGGCTATCCGTTTATAGTTTTTGCTTAAAAAAAAAGTTTTACTACCCCAAAAAGGAGCTTCTAAAGTCGCTCTTTTTAGGCAAGTACAACTAATTTTTTTAAACAAAAAGCTACCACTACTATCCTTAACGCAGAAAAAAGAAAAGTTCAAAAGCGTCTGAAAAATGTTCATGTAAAAAAAGACGACATTCTAAAATTGATATACTCAATGCAATTAGCTTTTATTTGTTTTTCTTATTTTTTTAACTTCGTAAAATCTAATGGAACTGGTTACAGTAATATTTTGCAAAAGCGATATTAAAAAAAAAATAAAGATTCAAAAAACCGTAAAGCTATTTGTTTTAAGCATAAAAATTTAATTAAAAAATAAAATGGCATTCGATCCTTTTAGTCAAGACTTACCAATAACAGAAGTTATTGGTGAAATACAAGAGCATTTAAAAAAAAGTAATACACTAATTTTGAACGCTCCTCCAGGTGCAGGTAAAAGTACATTGTTACCATTAGCATTGTTTCAAGAAAGTTGGCTGAAAGAACAGAAAATTATAATGCTTGAACCTAGAAGGTTAGCAGCAAAATCTATTGCAAGTCGGTTAGCCTTTCTTTTGGGAGAAACTGTCGGAGAAACAGTTGGTTATCGTATTCGGTTCGAATCAAAAATTAGTAAAAATACAAGAATAGAAATTATCACAGAAGGGATACTAACTCGAATGTTGCAAGACGACAACGCTTTGGAAGGAGTAGGGATGATTATTTTTGACGAATACCACGAAAGAAGTATTCATGCCGATGTCGCTTTAGCTTTAGCTAGAGAATCTCAATCTATTTTAAGAGAAGATTTGAGAATATTAATCATGTCAGCAACCTTAAACACTGTCGAATTAGTCGATTTATTGAAAGCTCCATTGGTGGTTAGTAAAGGAAGACAATATCCAATTGATTATATTTATAATGATTTGAATGACGAACGTTTTATGGCAGAAACAACCGCTCAAACAGTTGTTAAAGCATTAAAAGAAAAGAAAGGCGATGTTTTGGTATTCCTGCCAGGTCAAAGAGAAATAACAAAATGTGCAGAAATAATAAAGCGACAAACCAGTGATGTTCTAGTCCACGAACTCTATGGGAAATTACCTTTTTCTAAACAACAAGAAGCCATAAGACCGAATAAACTAGGAAAGCGAAAGGTTGTTGTTGCATCTGCAATAGCAGAAACAAGTTTAACAATTCAAGGAGTTTCTATTGTTGTAGATTCTGGTTTTGGTAGAGTCTCCAAATTCGATTCTAAAACAGGATTATCTGGACTAACAACCATTCATATTTCAAAAGATTCGGCAGATCAAAGAGCAGGTAGAGCAGGAAGATTGGGAGCTGGAACTTGTTACAGAATGTGGTCTAAAGGAAAACATGCCCAGTTATTAGCACATAGAGTTCCTGAAATAATGGAAGCCGATTTGACTCCGCTTGTTTTGGATTTAAGAAAATGGGGAATTGAAGATGCTAATGAATTGACTTGGCTTTCTCCTCCTCCAAATTACTCATTGAATCAAGCAAGTGAATTATTGCACAATTTGAATGCTTTGGAGAAAGGGAAAATAACAACGCATGGAATTAAGATGCAAAAACTGCCTTGTCATCCACGAATAGCACATCTACTATTAATGGCAAAAGAAGAAGATTTGACTGCTTTG
>WFNC01000266.1 GCA_015488785.1 Flavobacteriales bacterium
CCAGTAAATTAATAGCTTACTCGGATAAGTTTGATTTTCTAAGAAATTATCAAATCTCTGAGAACTACCATAAATCAGCAGCTTAAACCAAGGTGCGAAACTTGAGTTAAATAGTGAAAGATACTTAAACTAACATCGTTTTTCAAATTTTTGTTTCTTACTTTTATTAAAAAAAATTAAATTTACTCAAAACAAATAGTTTTTAAATTTCTCAAAATAAAAATGAACTTTAGTTATCTTTACGTGTATTAAGAAATTGATTAGATTGGTCAACGGCTTTTCTAACGCTTATTATATTTTAACATTTATGAACAATTATATACTCTCCATATTGTTATTCCTATCTAGTTTTGCGATAGGACAAAACATACCTAGCAATTCTCAGAACAGTCCTGCCCAGAATAGTGCTGTCGAAATTGAAGAAAAAATTAATTTAGAATCGGATAAAAGTAACAGTAAAAAAGCTAAAAAGGCTAACCGAAAAGATGAAGCAAACCTCAATCAAAATTCTTTTGAGTACAATTATAACGCTTACTTAGCTTCTTCAATTAAGAATCAAAAATCATTTGAATTTTTACAAAAGGCTTATGAAATTTACCCCGAAAATGTTGCGCTTTACGATGATTTTATGGCTTACTATGAAATGAATGGAAACGAAACTGGAAGAAGACAGTTCTCTACTAAACTAGCTAAAAGCAATACCATTTCTAATTACTTGATGGAATATAATTTCAATGTTTTAGCCTCTTTACCTAAAAATTCAATTCTTTTTACCAATGGTTTTGACGACACCTACCCCATTTGGATTGCTCAGGATGTTAAAAATGTAAGAAAAGATATTACGGTAATAAATATTTCTCTTTTAGATGATAAATCTTATCGAAAAAGAATTTTTGAAAAAGAAAATATAAAATACAACAAATCTTTATCTGGTGTAGAATTAATTGCTGACATCATGAAGTCCAATTCTCATAAAGAACTTTACATTGGCTTAACGATTGACAAAAAAATTATTGAAGCCCTACACAAAAACTTATACTTGGTTGGTTTGGTGTTTAAATATTCGGAAAAACCTTTTTCTAATATTAAACAAACCACAGATGCTTGGGAAAATAGTTTTAAGAAAGCAAGTTTAAATAGTGCTCCGTCTTCTTTTAAACAAAAACAAGTTATGGCTAATTATCTTATACCTTTTATATATATGCACAATCGGTATGTCGAAATTGGGGAAATTGAAAAAGCCAAAGAGCTGAAAAAACTGACGTTGAAAATAGCGAAGTATAATGGAAAATTGAATGTTGTAAATTCTAAATTGAAATAGTGAGAATCCAAAAACATAGCTATTCAAACTATTCTGACGAACAACTTATGGAAGAAGTTGTAAAAGGAAATAGTATTGCCTTTACCGAAATTTACGATCGATACAGTAAACCGATGCTCAATTATTTTTATAAAATGCTATGGCAAGACAAACTGAAAGCCGAAGATTTTATGCAAGAACTGTTTACTAAAATTATACATAAGCCCCATTTGTTTAATTCTAAATTGAAGTTTAAAACTTGGATATTTACGATTGCTAATAATATGTGTAAGAATGAATATCGAAAACAAGAAGTAAGGAAAGGTTCTAACAATGATTTGCACGATAATATTGTTGTAAATGATGCTACTTTGGATCAGTCCAAAATGGTAGATAAAGGATTTTTTAGCAAAAGATTGAAGGAGGAATTAGAGTTGCTAAGTGTTGCTCACAAACAAATTTTTATCCTCCGATTTAAACAAGGTTTTAGCATAAAAGAAATTGCCGATGTTTTGGATATTTCTGAGGGAACAGTAAAATCAAGAGTCTTTTATACGTTAAAAAAGTTGAGTGCTCGATTAAAAGAGTTTAACCCCATTGCTGTTTCAATTTTAATAATGATGAATCTAATTTAAGAAATTATGAATTATAATAAAAACGATATCGAATTTTACGTTCTCAATAAGGACTATAAAGAGTTAACGACTTCTGAATTAGAATTGATTCAATCGGAAATAAAAACTGAAGCGGAATTCAACTCGCTAAAACAATTGTTGGTAAATTTGAAAACTGCCGACAACGAAGCAATTGAGCCAGCTCCAGAATTGAGAGCTGCATTGATAAAAGATTTTGAACAAGCTCGATGGAAACAAGGAATCGGTTTGGACGAAACTCCTGTTGTACCTTTGGTCGAAAAGAAAAAAGAAGAGAAGAAAAACAATAAATTGATAGGTTGGTTTTCTATAGCCGCTTCCATTTTAATCTTAATCGGATTGGTTTATAATAAGGATCGATTCTTTAGTCCTAAAAAGAATCAATTGGCTCTAAATGAAACAGCTAAAGTTGAAGATACTTTTGTTCCGAAAAATACGAAGACATTAAAAGAGGAAAAAATAGAAATGAAAGAAATGGTTTTCGATCAAAATAGTGATAAGGAATTGGAGCAAGAAATTCAGGAAGTTACAAATTCGAACAAGGAAAATATAGTTTACAACGATTCAAGAGTAAAAATGAGCGTACCAGAAAGCCCTATCGCAATTGAAGAATTTGAAAATGAAGCCCTAGATTCTGAAATATTAGCAGAAACGCTAGACGAAACAGAAGAAGTTGTTTTTTTAAACATGGCTTCGGCAAAAACACTTGCGGCTACAAGTAACGATGAAAATTCAGAAGGATTAATAGCCGAAATGGATTTTGACGATTCGCCAATTGATTCGGAAAGTGTTTCATTAGAAAACAAC
>WFNC01000267.1 GCA_015488785.1 Flavobacteriales bacterium
TTGCCTTATGGACCTCCAGGAAAAGATCGATTTGCTGATACATTGCGAACTCCTTTTTACAGAAGGGTTGACATTGGTTTTAGTAAAGATCTAATTGGAGATCATACGGACAGAGACAAGTTTAGTCGAAAGTCGGTTTTTAATAAGATAGATAAAATGTGGCTTTCTTTAGAGGTTTTTAATTTACTAGACATTTCTAATACCATTAATTATACTTGGATTACCGACGTAACAGGTCGCCAATATTCTATTCCTTCTTATTTAACGGCTCGAAGAATTAACCTAAAACTGGTTGTTAAGTTTTGATTTTGATTGGAGCTAATAGCTATTGTTTGTTTTCTTATAACGCTACTTTCTATTAAATAGTTCAGGAGTAATAAAATCGATCAAACTTCCCGAATAGCTTTCTATTTCTTCCCATTTTTGTAATTTCTTAAATTCGACAACTGCTACACAAGAAGTTTTAAAATCGACATAATCGCCTGTTAGAAAATACACTAAATCGGAAACGCCTGGATTATGCCCTACAAAAAAAGCCGAATTTATTTCGTTTGAAATTCCCCAAACGGTTTGCAATAGTTGTTCGTAATGTGCTTCGTAAATACTTGGTTCGAACTCTATTTTGTCTAAAGGATAATCGATTTCGTTGGCTATATTTTTAGCCGTAATTTGAGTTCGTTTGGCTATACTCGAAACAATTAAATCTGGTTTTACATTTTTAGACGAAAAATAATCGCCCAATGCAATCGATTGTTTTTCTCCTCTCTTGTTCAATGTTCTATCAATGTCTTTTTGACCCAAAGACCAATCAGATTTTGCGTGACGTATGATGTATAGTTTTTTCATGTGCTGTAAAACGTAATAAGGACTATGTTTGACCTTTGTTTTTTTATAAAAACTTTAATTATTCCCGCTCTAAAACTAGTAAAACATAAAAAAAGAGACAAGAAAAAAAGATGTTGGCTTCACATCGATTTTTCTTGTCTCCTATCTCCTACTCTAAAATTTTAAGCAAAAGAAGCTAACTTTTCTTCCAGTACCTTAATTTTTGCTTCAGCATCAGCTTGTTTCTTCTTTTCCATTGCTACCACTTGTTCTGGTGCATTGTTTACAAAACGTTCGTTACTCAATTTCTTGGCAACTATATTAAGCGATCCTTGTGTATATTCTAATTCTTCTTTTATTTTTTTAACCTCTGCTTCAATGTCAATATCTTCACTAAAAGGAACAAAATACTCATTCGTTTTTACGATAAATGAGAATGCGTTTTCTACTTTACTATCCACATATTCTAAACTAGATAAATTACCGATTTTAGCAATCACCGAATCAAAAGTTTTAGACGCTTTTTCGTTGTCTATAATTTTAAATTCTAACTGAATTTTGTTGGCGATGTTCTTTTCTTTACGAATGGTTCTAATGTTCGAAATAACTTCGGTTGCATTATCAAACTCAACCAATAAGTCTTTATCAATCGCATTAATTGTAGGCCATTCTTTTACCATTATACAATTAGACTCTTCTCGCTGACCAATTAAATGCCAAATTTCTTCCGATATAAATGGAGTAAACGGATGCATTACTTTCAACAACGATTCAAAGAAAGAAATTGTTTGCTCGTAAGTTTTAGCATCAATTGGCTGTTGGTAAGCTGGTTTTACCATTTCTAAATACCAAGAACAGAAATCGTCCCAAACCAATTTGTAAGTCGTCATTAAAGCCTCCGAAATTCTAAACTTATCGTAAGATTCGTTAATTTCTGTTAGCTCTTTATTAAACTTAGACTCAAACCAATTAATGGCTACTTTTGCCGATTCTGGTTGTTCAATCTCTTTTACTTCCCAATTGCTAACCAAACGGAAAGCATTCCAAACCTTATTTGTAAATCGACTTCCTTGTTCACATTGTGATGTATCAAAAGGTAAATCATTTCCTGCAGGAGAACTCAACAACATTCCTACACGAACACCATCTGCTCCAAATTTCTCGATTAAATCTAATGGATCAGGACTGTTCCCTAAAGATTTAGACATTTTACGTCCCAATTTGTCTCTTACAATTCCTGTAAAGTAAACATTCTTAAAAGGAATTTCATTTTTATATTCATATCCAGCCATAATCATACGAGCCACCCAAAAGAACATAATTTCTGGAGCTGTAACCAAATCGTTGGTTGGATAATAATAATCTAATTCTTTTTCATCTTTAAAACCATTGAAAACAGACATTGGCCACAACCAAGATGAAAACCAAGTATCCAACACATCGTCGTCTTGTTTCAAATCTGCTTCAGTAATTGTTTTTCCTGTTTTTTCAGATGCTTTTGCAATCGCTTCTTCTATTGATTTTGCAACAACAAAATCGTCCTTACGTGTTCCATAATAATAAGCAGGAATACGATGTCCCCACCACAACTGACGAGAAATACACCAATCTTTTATGTTTTCCATCCAGTTTCGATAAGAATTCTTAAACTTCTCTGGGTGAAATTGAATGTTGTCGTTCATTACGTTCTCCAATGCAGGCTTAGCCAAATCTTCGGTAGAACAAAACCATTGCAACGATAATTTTGGTTCAATTACAGCATCGGTACGTTCAGAAAAACCAATTTTATTGATGTGATCTTCTGTTTTTACTAAATATCCATTCGCTTCTAAA
The DNA here is from genome assembly GCA_015488785.1 of Flavobacteriales bacterium. Lineage (GTDB taxonomy): Bacteria > Bacteroidota > Bacteroidia > Flavobacteriales_D > Parvicellaceae > S010-51. The sequence continues at coordinate 2,659 of WFNC01000267.1, forward strand.
TCAACCGCAATTTCCTTACGAACATCAAAACGATCTTTACCAACGTAAAGTTTTCCGTTTTCGCTTATTGTTCCATCATCGTTCAAAATATCGATTACTTCCAAATCGTGCTCTATCCCTAAATTATAATCATTAGGATCGTGAGCAGGCGTAATTTTTAAGCAACCTGTACCAAATTCTGGATCAACATATTCGTCAAAAATAATAGGAATCGAACGATCTACTAAAGGAACAATTGCTTTCTTCCCTTTCAAATGCTGGTAACGTTCGTCCTTTGGATTAACACAAATAGCAGTATCCCCCAATAACGTTTCGGGACGAGTAGTTGCTATTGTCAACCATTCATCTTCCGTACCTTCTATTTTATATCGAATGTAAAACAACTTAGAGTTTACCTCTTTGTGGTTTACTTCCTCATCACTCAAAGCCGTTTTAGCCTCAGGATCCCAATTTACCATTCTTACTCCACGGTAAATTAAACCTTTCTCATACAAATCATTAAAAACATGAATCACACTTTCGTAATAATCGCTATCCAACGTAAAACGAGTTCTATCCCAATCGCAAGAAGCACCAAGTTTTTTTAATTGCTCCAAAATTATACCTCCATGTTTTTCAGTCCAATCCCAAGCGTGTTGCAAAAACTCATCTCTCGACAAATCAGCTTTGTTTATTCCCTCGCTTTTCAACTTTGCAACAACCTTAGCTTCCGTAGCAATAGATGCGTGATCCGTACCAGGAACCCAACAAGCATTTTTACCCAACATACGAGCTCTACGCACCAAAACATCTTGAATCGTATTGTTCAACATATGTCCCATGTGCAAAACTCCCGTAACGTTTGGCGGAGGAATTACAATGGTATAAGATTCTCTTTCGTCAGGAACTGATTTAAAATAATCGTTGTCCATCCAGTATTTGTACCACTTTGCTTCTGTCTTACTCGACTCGTATATCTTAGGAATTTCCATTCTTTATTGTGCTTCTTTGTTATTTCTTCGTTTAATTGGTTGCAAAAGTAATCTTTTGCTCAATATTGTACAAGATATTGTTTGTAATTTGTCCAGATTGTTACCTCAACACCTCCCCTAACTCTCAATTATAAATAATAAGCATAAAAATACGATTCAGAAAATCAGTGATCCAATTATTTATTTGGGCGTTTTAACAGGCTATCCACTTGTAGTTTTTATTTTTATCAAAAGTGTATCTAACCCCAAAAGGAGCTCCTGAAATCGCTCTTTTAGGCTAAGATTCACTAATTGATAAAAACAAAAAGCTACCGCTTCTATCCTTAACGCAACGAAAATTTATACTATAATGTAAAGTTTAACTATAATGCAAAACAAGCATTGCGTTAAAAAAAGAATAACTAAATTTGATTAATTATTTGACTCAAATAAAAATGAAAAAAATTCTATACCTACTTTATGAATTCAGACCAAAGGGAATATAAATAGTTAAAAAATCAACAATTTAATTATGTCTGCACTTTATAACAATATTTTGTATTCCCAACTATACGAACACTTAATTTTGAAACACCACGACCATTGGTTCTTTGATTTGGCATAACACGTAAAGATACATTTTCTAGAAACTAAAGTGAAATGCACTAGAGTACATAATTTTAAGTATAATTGAGACCAATAAAATGCGCCCTAATAATTAAAAAATAAAAATTTGGGAAGTAGTACTAAAAACAAAAAGAGTTCAATAAATAAAATAAAACCCTGACAAAATATAATTTTTGTCAGGGTTTTTAACTAAAATTGTGATTCGTTACATATCTAAAGAACCAAATACTTTTTTCAAAATATCATTGACTCTTGCCGCAGGATCTTTTCTAATTTTCCCCTCCTCTTCTTCTACCAAAGTAAATAAACCTGTTATAGCTCTATCAGTAACATATCCATTCAAATCGGTGTTTACTTTTGGCTTTCCTGTTAAGAACGTCGTTTTATTATAAGTACTCGTCAATGGATTCCAATATTTTGTTAATTGAACTTTACTCGTTGCATCCTCTACTTTAGGTGTAAAAGCTGTCACCAATTGACTTGTTGTATTATCTTTCAAAAATTTAGTTGCCGCTCCATCATCTCCCTTTAATATAGAAAATCCATCAGAAATAGACATGTTTGTTATTGCATTTACAAAAATTGGAGCTGCAGTTTTAGAAGCTTCTTCAGCAGCTCTATTCATTGTTAATTCAAACTTATCTACTTGCCCGTTCAATCCTAATTCTATAGCTTTATCCTTTACAACTTGCGCCTCACTAGGAAAAGGTAATTTAATTTTTGGATTATTCATAAAGCCATCTAACATCGACGCCTTTCCTGCTCCGTTTTGTATTCCAATTTTTAAAGCTTCTTTTAATCCAGAAATAACTTCACCATTTGTTAACGCTGCTGCAGCTGGAGCTCCTCCTTCTGTAGCTAAAATTTCATTTGCAGACTCCGCTACCGTTGTTAGAGTATCGCAAGAAGAAACTGAAACACCTATTACAGCTAAACTAATCCATATCTTTTTCATAATCTTTTTTTTATAAATGTAAAGCTAACAAATATTCTGCCAAAAAATGAAGACTTTTATAGGTATTTTAAATCTGAAAATTGCAATTCGGTTTTAAATTTGAAGTGAATCTTTTCTAATGAACTGTATTTATGGCTCACTGAAAAAGTCTAAAAAGTGTACATTTCACAAAAAAAAAAAAAAAAAAAAAAAAAAAAA
>WFNC01000268.1 GCA_015488785.1 Flavobacteriales bacterium
ACACATATTGGAGCGCAACCTCCTGTGGTGTCTTGTACGAATTTAGCTTCTGGCATGTGTTTTACTTTTATAGTTTGTGTTAACGTGTCTGCGCAACCATTGTCCGAAACAACTGCCAAAGTCACATCAAAATTTCCATGAACGCCATAATCAAGCGTTGGATTTTCTTGCGTTGAAGTAGAATTTCCTACATCTCCAAAGCTCCACCCAAAACCAACATTAACTCCACTAGCGATTGCTGAGGTATTTGTAAAAACTGTTGGCGGAGTATTCACACAGATTTCTGTAGCCGAAAATCCAACGATAGGCAATGGATAAACCGTTACACTTTGCGTTAAAGTATCCGTACAATTATCTGCTGAAACGACAATCAATTTCACATCATAAGTCCCTTCCGTTTGATACGTATGCGTTGGATTTTGAGCTGATTCTAAAGCTGATGCATCTCCAAAGCTCCAAATATAATTACTTAAAACTCCTGGGGTATTAATTATTGTATTATCTGTAAAGTCGGTTTCTTCTTCCAAGCAATTATTACTCATTGAGAATGCTGCTTGAGGACTTGGGTAAACGGTTAAACTTTGAACTAAAGTGTCTTTACAAAGATTGTCGCTTGTTACCACTAATTGTACATCGTAACTTCCATCGCTCGCATAAGTATGCGTTTCATTTTGGTTTGTTCCGTAATTTAAATCACCAAAATCCCAATTCCAATTGGTAATACTTCCATTTGCGATTGTAGAACTTTCACTGTAAGTTGTAACAACATCTAAACATGCATTCCCTGAGCTAAAAGATGCTACAGGAACATCATAAACTTCTACTTGTTTCGTGATGGTATCCAAACATCCATTTAATGTTGTCACTATTTCCGAAACAGTATAACTTCCTGCTGTTGAATAAGTATAATAAGGATTAGCTATTTGAGCATCAACCGTTGGGAATGGAGTTTCTCCAAAATTCCAGACGGTTCCTGCTATAATATCAGTTCCTGAAACAGATGAAGCATCGACAAAAGGGATTGAATCGTATAAACATTTATCGGTAAATGTAAAATTAGTTGTTGGTTTTGGAAAAATAACTACAGGCATAGTTGTATCTTTAGAACATCCTAAAGCACTGGTTACGGTTAATTTTGAAGTGTAATTTCCAGCCGTAAATAAATGCGATGGATTTTGAGTGTTGTAATCTTCGGTTCCGTCGTTATCTACGTCCCAACTCCAGGTCGCTATTGTTTCGGGAGATGTGATTGTACTCGCATCTGTATAAACTACATTTTGATAATCACAACTATCGATTAGGCTGAATTCGGTATGAGGGGTTTCTCCTGCTGTGATTGTGATGTCGTCTGTGGTTGTGCATAAAGGAGCTAAGACAATATCATCTAACATAAAATCATTTCCTACAAAACTTGGTGTTTGATTAACTATACAAAACTCTACAGTTCCTGAAAATGTTGAAGTCCAGACTTCGTAAAATTGTTGCCACTGACAAGTAGACGAAGGTAACTGAACGCTTGAACTAATAAGGCTTCCATTTACCGAAAACTGTAGTAAAGCAGGATTAGGGCTATTAAAAGACGCAGCAAAGTAAGACAATATATATTTTTGACCTAAGACAACTTCTACATTTTGGCACCAAGCTTTTTCATTAATTCCTGTCCATCCTCCCGCATTATAGAACAATCCTGTTCCTGTCGTATGATCATTTACACATGAATTAATACTAGTCGTTACTTGATATAAATTATCAGGAGGTGAGCTTCCTATAGGGTATCCATACACACTACTAAACCCTGTATTTCCATCTTCAAAATCACCATTTACAACTAAATTAGTTCCTACATTTGCAACTTCTACAGAATAAGTTCCAGAGGTATCTGCTGTAAAAGTTTGGTTTGTAGAACCATCATGCCATGTGTAATAATCATAACCTGCCCCAGCGTCCAATGTTAATGTATTACCGTAACATAAAACAGTATCATTCCCTAAGTCAACCGAATTGACATTAGTGATTGTTATGGTATCGTAAATACTATCGGTGAAACAAGGATAATATGCTACTGATAAAACAGCGTAGTCGCCTGGTGTTGCAAAAGGAACTGTAGGTTCCCAAGCAGTAGAACTAGGAGCTGAAGGTAACCCTGTACCTACACTACTCCAAAACCAATCTACATTATTCATATCCGTAGTGTCAGAAAGTTTAAATTCTGTTTGATCTCGATAGCATAAGTAAGATGATTGAATACCTACTGGCTCTGTGACGAAAAAAGAAGGAAAGGCAGGGAGACCTAAAGTTG
>WFNC01000269.1 GCA_015488785.1 Flavobacteriales bacterium
ATTTACATCAGTAAAAGCTAAAAATATTAATTATCTTATTTTAGTATTTGCTAAAATAAGATAATTAGACTACCTTTATCAAATGGAAAATAACAGTTGTATCAGAATTGAAGCCAATGTTGAGCAAATATCGAATTGCAAACAAACAATAACGGAATTAGAAGACTCCTTTGAATTGCTTTCTAATGCGTTGAGTTTAGCTGGAAATAACGTTCGCTTAAAAATCTTGTATTTATTAGCTCAAGAAGAAGAACTTTGCGTTTGTGATTTAAGCGATATACTCGGAATGAATATTTCTGCCATTTCACAACATTTGAGAAAACTAAAAGACCGAAAAATTGTTTTTACAGAAAGAAAAGCTCAAACAATTTTCTATTCTTTAACAACCAAATATAAAGCTATCTTCTCTCCTTTCTTTGAACTTATTGATGGAAACAAAATATTAGAAACGATATGAGAGAAGATAAAAAATCAAAAGGTATTGCTGCTACTGGAATTATTGCTGCATTGGCTGCTTCATCTTGTTGCATCCCTCCTATTATTGCAGCGATAGCTGGTGTTGGAGGAGCTGCAGGAAGTTTGTCGTGGATGGAACCACTCCGCCCTTATTTAATCGGTTTAGCAATTATTGCTATTGGCTATGCTTGGTACAATTATTTAAAACCAAAAAAGGCAGATGAATGTGGTTGCAGTATAGAAAAGCCAAAATGGTATCAAACAAAAGGATTCCTAATAGGAATGACCTTATTTTCAGTAATATCGATTACCATTCCCTATTATTCTCATATCTTTTATTCAGATAACAAAAAGGAAGTCATAATTGCTGATAAATCTAATGTTGAATCTATTAAGGTAGAAATTCAAGGAATGACTTGTTCTTCTTGCGAACAGCATATCGATCATTCTGTAAATGAATTAGAGGGAATACTAAACATCCATTCTTCTTATGAAAAAGGAAATACAGAGATACAATTTGACAAAACAAAAACTACAATAGAAAAAATTGAAAAAGCCATTAATTCAACTGGCTACACAGTTAATAATACAAAATTAAAATAACATGAAAATAGAATTAAAATCAACGCTAACTTGTCCAAAATGTGGGCATAAAAAAGAAGAAGAAATGCCAACAGACGCTTGTCAGTTTTTTTACGAATGTGAAAATTGCAAAACGGTTTTAAAACCAAACGAAGGAGATTGCTGCGTTTACTGCTCATTCGGAACTGTGCCTTGTCCTCCAATACAAGAAAATAAAAGTTGTGGAGATTCAAGTTGTTGCTCATAAAGAATAGAAAAATGAAAAAAATAATACTTGTACTCTTGGTAATAATAAATGGTTCTTTGTTTACATCTTGTAAACCTTCCAATAAAAAAAATGAAAAAGTAATTGTAATTAAAGCATCCGATATTGTGAAAGAAAGTATCGGCGTAAATGAAATGACTTGCGTAGGTTGTGAAATTACGCTTGAGGAGGAAATCTCTAAAATAGAAGGAGTGGTAAGCGTTAAAGCTTCTCATTCTAATAATAATGCTACTATAGAATTTGATTCTACTAAAACAAATCTACTTTCCATTGCCGAAATCATTAAGAAATCGGGTTATAAACCTTTTTTCAAGTAATTATGGGGCTGTTTTTAAATTTTGGAGAAAATATAGCAGAATATGACTACAAAGTAATCAACGAAAGAGATGCTCGTGCAAGTGCAGGCATAATGTTTTTACTTGGTATTTTAAGTCTTTTTTCTGTTCACCTTTATAGAACCATATTTTGGGCAGAACTCTTTTCGATTACATTTATTATTGAATTTATTGTAAGAATATTATTCAATCCAAAATATGCTCCATATATGCTAATCGGAAATTTGATTGTTAGTAATCAACAACCAGATTGGGTGGAAGCAAAACCTAAAAGATTTGCTTGGTTGCTAGGTATGATACTGGGATTAATAATGACCTATTATATTATTTTTGACGTTGTAACTCCAGTTAGACTTGGTATTTGTTGGATCTGTTTAACATTACTATTTCTAGAATCGGTCTTTGGGATTTGTTTAGGATGCCTACTTTATAAAAAACTAAAATGGAAAACACACAATTGCCCTGGAGGAATATGTGCTGTAACTCCTCCACCCTATCAAAAAATAAAATTGCTAATAATAGCAGGATTTATAGCTTTTTTTGTTGTTGTTTATTTTTCGTTAAAACAGTATAAGGTTAATGAAAAAGCTCAAATTATTATTGTGAAATAACAAATGTTATAAAGCTAATTTTTTAGTCATTAGAATCAATTCGTCTAAATATTAATACTCTTTTATTCCAAATTAAAAATAAGAGCAGTACTCTATTTTGAAAAAACTCTATAAATATTAGGCGAAGCAATCATTTTACATTAATTTTGAATACCGACCGTTCGGTTTTAATAAGAAGGACAAATGAAAAAGGTATTAGTAGCAGGCGCAACAGGGTATTTAGGATATTATGTTGTCAAAGAATTAAAGAATCGAAATTATTGGGTTCGAGTATTAATAAGGAAAGAAAGCCAAA
>WFNC01000270.1 GCA_015488785.1 Flavobacteriales bacterium
GCAGTACTACTGATTTCGAGTGTTTTTAAGTGAACCCTAAATAACAACGTTTACTTCAATAAGTTTTCCTCAACAGTTTCATTTTTATTCGCCAATTGACCACAAGCAGCGTCAATGTCTTTACCTCTACTTCTTCTTATGTTTACAATAATGTTTTTACTGTCTAAGTAAGCTGCGAAAGCATCTACCTTTTCAAAATCTGCTTGTTGAAATTCACCGCCATCAACAGAGTTATATTCGATAATGTTAACTTTACAAGGAACGTTTTTGCAAAATATAGCTAACTCTGCAGCATCTTTAATTTCGTCATTAAATCCTTTGAAAACGATATATTCGAAAGTCACTCTTTTTCCAGTTTTTCGATGAAAGTTTCTTAATGATTCTGCCAATTCTTCTAATGTATTAGAATCATTGATGTCCATTATAGAGCTTCTTTTAATGTCATTTGCAGCATGAAGTGATAAAGCTAAATTAAATTTCACATTATCGTCAGCAAGTTTGTTAATCATTTTGGCAATTCCAGCAGTAGAAACAGTGATTCGTTTAGGTGACATTCCCAAACCATCTTTACTTGTAATTTTATCAATAGAATGTAAAACGTTTTTATAGTTTAGCAACGGCTCTCCCATTCCCATGTAAACAATGTTAGATAATGGAATTCCATATTCTTCTCTTGCTTGTTTATCAATAAGGACAACTTGATCGTAAATCTCGTCAGGGTTAAGATTTCTAACTCTTTTTAATTTCCCCGTAGCACAAAAACTACAAGCCAATCCACACCCAACTTGTACCGAAACGCAGGCAGTCATCCGTTTAGCAGTAGGAATCAAAACTCCTTCAACAATTGCTCCGTCAGAAAGTTTAAAAACACTTTTTATAGTTTTGTCTTTACTCTTTTGAGACTCAGCAATGGTCAAAAATCGAATTTCAAATTTAGCTTTTACTTTTTCTCTGAGGTCCAAAGATAAATTAGACATATCATCAAAATTAGTCAATGACTTTTTCCATAGCCATTCATAGACTTGTTTTGCTCGGAAAGCTTTTTCTCCTATTTCAGTAAAATAAACAGTTAACTCTTCTAGCGTTAATTGTCTGATGTCAATTTTCTTTGTGTCCATACTAATGTAAAATTACAAAAAAACCTTGTTCAAACAATATGAACAAGGTTTTTAATCTTTTTAAGTTTAATTCAATTAGATGATCAACATTGCGTCACCATAAGAATAAAAACGATATTCTTCTTTTATTGCTTCCTTATAAGCTTTCATTGCCAAGTCGTAACCTGCAAAAGCACTAATCATCATCAATAACGTAGATTTTGAAGTGTGTAAGTTTGTAATTAAAGCATCTGCAAGACTAAATTCGTAAGGAGGAAATATAAATTTATTTGTCCAACCATCATACGGCTTTAATCTTTTTCCAACAGAAACTGACGATTCCAATCCTCTCATTGCGGTAGTTCCTACGGCAACTATTTTCTTGTTCTCATCTATTCCTCGATTGACTCTATCTGCACAAGATTGAGGAATATACAATTGTTCTGAGTCCATTTTATGTTTCGTCAAATCTTCAACTTCTACCCCTCTAAAAGTTCCTAAACCAACGTGTAATGTCATTTCAGGAAAATCAATTCCTTTAATTTCTAAACGTTTCATTAGTTGTTTGCTAAAATGAAGTCCTGCTGTTGGCGCTGCAACTGCTCCTTCGTGTTTAGCAAAAATTGTTTGGTAACGCTCTTTGTCTTCTGGGACAGGATCTCTTTTGATGTATTTTGGAAGTGGAGTTTGTCCAAGTTTTCTAATCGTTGCTTGAAAATCTTCGTAACTACCTTCGTGCAAAAATCTCAAAGTTCTACCTCTTGAAGTCGTATTATCTATAACTTCGGCCATTAACTCTTCGTTTTCGCCAAAGTATAATTTGTTTCCTATTCTAATTTTACGTGCTGGATCTACTAATACATCCCACAGTAAGCTCTCTCTATTTAGTTCTCTCAATAAGAAAACTTCTATTCTTGCTCCTGTTTTTTCTTTATTTCCATAAAGTCTTGCAGGAAAAACTTTAGTATTGTTTAACACAAATACGTCACCATCATCAAAATAATCGATAACGTCTTTAAATAATTTATGCTCAATCTTACCTGAGTCTTTGTGAACAACCATTAATCTTGATTCATCTCTTATCTCAGATGGGTATTCTGCTAATAATTCATCTGGTAAATCAAACTCGAATTGTGATAATTTCATTGGAAAATATTTTTGAAATGCAAAAGTATGAAAATAATCTGACTTTTACTAAAGCTATACCCAAAACTTACTTGATACGCATGGCTTTTGCTTTTTCGTTTTTTAATTTATGAATTTCTTTTAGTTGAAGGATAGTGAAGAAAGATTTAAAACATAAAACTTATGAGCTTTGTCAAACAGCGTTTTTACTGAAGTCTAAATATCAATAACTTAAAGACGAATATTTAAAAAATAGATTTTAAGTTACCTTTTTAGGGTGATACTACCTTTTTTTACCAATTCTTCATCGGTTAGAGAATAAGCTCTTATTACGTAATAGTAAGTACCTTCTGGAACTTCAATTCCTGCAGGCATTGTTACTCCATCCCAATATCCGTTAAGACCCCACCATTGATAAATGATTTCTCCCCAACGATTATAAATGTATCCATTTACAGATTTCACATTACTATATGTCGGTCTGAAAACATCGTTTACACCATCTTTATTTGGAGTGAAAACATTAGGAACAAGAACATTAATCGTGTCTTGAGCCATTCCTTTAAAAGAAAAAGAGCTAAACATTGCACAAATTAATAT
>WFNC01000271.1 GCA_015488785.1 Flavobacteriales bacterium
AATCAATTTGTTGTTGTTTGAAAATATCTAACCTTATGACCTCCAACGATTAATATATGGAAAGTAGAGCTTTGGAAATTACTTCACTTTCAGTTTGTCCTCTTAGCCAAAGATAAACATTTTGTGTTTATCTTTTACGTTTTAAATACCAAATTTTATCTTTGGCGGACTTTTAGATAACTCTACACTTTCAATTCACCTCAGAACGCTCTATTTTCTATATATAGTGTTACCCTGCGTTTTATTATTTGCATGAACCTTCATAATCAACTGTCATTCCATTTTTATTGGCTTCACAAGGAGAGCTATACGTCTTTCCATCGCAACCGCATACACCAAGCTGGTAGTTGAATAGATAATCTTCGCAAACGTCATTAGAATGTTCCTTAAGCAGTTTTCTACTTTGACAAGAATGTTCCTTTTTTGTACAGCTAACAAAAAATAAGAATAAAACAGAGATAGATAATGTAATTAGGTTTTTCATAACTTTATTTTTTATTGATGATTATTTTTTTTGTAGTAATTTTTCCTTCAATATTTAAATTAATATTGTAAAATCCATTAGCTAGGTCAAGTTGATTTATAGTTATTGTGTGTTTTCCTTTAGTGTATTTAATTTTCGAAGTGGTAATAAGAGCTTTACCAGTAATATCATAAATAACAAATGATACATCTCTTTCTTTACCAATACTAAAGGATAAGTTTAATGAATTAGAGGTAGGGTTTGGGTAAATATTAAAATCAAAATCAGACCTTAATTCATCTATAGATACAGGAGCATCTTGAAGATGCAGGCTATATGCCCAATTTACATTTTCGTTAAGAGAAATAGGCAACCATGTCATTTCCATATTTTGTGTTGAGAGGTTTTGTATTATGAGATATACATAACCGCTTAATGTAGCAGAGGTGTTGTTATAATTCTCAAGAGTAATATCTGAATAAGGGTAAACAGCAGGAGTGTTACCTAATAAACTGGAACTACTGTTACGTACCCAAGCGTCTATTATTGTAGCATTACCTATATTATGAGGTATAGTAACAGTTACTTTATACCTTTTAGCAGAGTAAATGCCTGATTGTACAGCAGAATAATAAAAATTATCAGGAATGATTACGTTTACATCATTTTCGAAAGTATAATTAGTTAACGGAATAACTTCTGAATTGTGCATTATATGATATTTGTTTTTCTCTATCATTTGAACTGTTAAACCTGCATTAATTCTTCCATGTCCATTGAATACATCACACCCTTCAATTCCTTCATCTGTTGCATATTTTTGAATTAAATGTTCAACATCATCAGGAGCTAAATTATTTAAAAAACCATTAGACATGTTGTGGTGACTATACAGTCAGCTAACTAATCCTGAAACATGTGGTGCTGATGCTGATGTTCCATTAAAGCATTCATAATTTGGTAAACCACTAGATAGACAATCTGGATTTATATTTTGAAGTGCGTTTGGATTTGTTGTTGTTGTAATTAAATCAGTTACACCAGGAGCTATAACATCTATTCCTTGTCCATAATAAGGCTCCCACCAAGATTCTCCGTTTGAAATGGTTTTATAACTACCATCTAAACCGCTAGTTCCGACATTTAAAATCCAATTTTTTTCTAAGGAAGCTGGGTATAATGGTTCAGAAGGGTCTTCATTAGTATTTATAATTTTATGATTTCCTCTAGAAGCAATAAAGGAACATTGATTTCTAAAACACTGTCGAATAACTAGTTTAGCCATTCCTGAATAATCACTATCTGTACTATTTAATATTGCTTTACCACTCCAACTATGATTTTGAATATGTAATCCATATCCATAATTAGGATTCGATATAGCGCCTTCAAGAATTGATGGAGCAACTTTATCCCATGTAGCAAAAGTATCGCCATCAAATATACCCATTGAAAAGAGTTGAACACCAGTATTACCATTTTGAACATTCCCTCCTGCTATACCTGCTATTCCTTTTCCATTATTTCTAAGAGCTCCAATTATTCCTGCACATGAAGTCCCATGACTACTAGAAGGATTTGTTATACTTTCTATAGATGCATTATTAACAAAGTCCCAGCCTCCAACGACTTTAGATCCATTAAATGTTCCGTCACCAAAGTCTTCGTTAGCCCAATAAATAGGGCTGTCATAAATACCAACTTTGGTATATGTTTGTCCAACTTCAATATCCCAAGCTGGATTAACATTAATATGAGCATTGGGATAAGAAGGATGATAGACCAAACTTTTTTGTTCGGGAGTAGCGAATAATAAAGGGTCATTAGGTAAAGCATTCATTTGTCCAACTGCATTTTCTTCCGCAAAATATATATAAGGTCTTAAGTTATTTAATGAATCTTTAAATCGTAAAACATCCCATTCGTTATGAGGCAGTTTTACCAGTAAAGCACTCCATAATTTTGGTGCAGGAATAGTATCTCCTAAACGAGTTATAGAGTAAGTGATATCTGTTGTTAATCGATTGAAAATTTTAAATGTTTTAACTTCTCTCCAATCTGTTTTTGTTATAGAGTCCATTTTATCTATAACGCTAGAATTAAGGAAGTCACTTAAAACTCCAAATTCAATTTTCTTTTCATTTATTATGTTTGCATCAATATAGTTAGGGTTGAAATTAATTATCAGTTCATCTTCTACATATAAAGGAGTATTAGACGAGTTGTAAACTATTGGTGTTTCTTTTTTTGTAACACTGTATTTAACTGTCGAATTTTGAGTTATACCATTTACTTCTGAAATCCCTGAGACATAAATATTATCATTATCAACTATAATAGATTTAGCTTCATTATTTTGACTGCCAACATCAAATTCTTTTACAAATTTTAAATCTCCATCTGTTGAATATTTAATGGTAGCAAAGTTTTTAATTCCATTTTTTTCAAGTGAACCTGTAACAAAAATATCTCCATTAGTATTTATAGCAATATTTTCTGCTTCTGCTATATATTGGTCGTTCTCCGAACCAAATTCTTTATTCCAAATTTCATTCCCATTAGAGTCATATTTTATTGTAATATAATCTTTACCTCCGTTAGCGTTTTCTTTTGTGCCAACGATATAAATATTTCCGAAATTATCAACTTCTAACGCTTTAGCTACATCTTCAAGACCTCCGTCAAAGTTTTTAACCCATAGTAGATTAAAATTAACATCTAACTTTACAGTTTGTATGTTCTTATTTCCATTGATTTCTACATAGCCAGTTATATAAGTATTATTGTTTTGGTCTGTTGTAACAGCTACAGCATTATCCAGACCAACACCAGGGACAGAACTCCTTTTAGTATCGATAATATTCCCATTAATTGCATTAATTTTTAATGTTGCGAAATCCCAATTAGTAGGAGATGAAGCAGAAGTTCCTGTAACAATAAGATTTGAATTGTCAATTTTTAGGCTAGTAGCAACATCGTGAAGACCAGCATAGTCATAGTTTTGTTGCCATTGATATACTCCATTGGAGTTGAATTTTACAATAGCATAATCAGACAGATTATTGTTAGCTGAAGTTCCTCCTACAAGGTAAATGTTTCCGTTGTCGTCAATTCCTAAGTCAGCAGGAATATCAATTCCGTTATTATTTCCATTCCAAGAATTTACCCAAATTAAATTTCCGTTTGGTTCATATTTAAGAATTCCAAAATCAATACTTGAATTTTCTGTAAAAGCAGCAGCAACAAAAATTTCGCTATTGCTATTTATTTTAACTTGAATACCATAATCATCTCCATTAGAATTTCCATCAAATGTTTTTTGCCATAATAAATGTCCTTCTTCATTATATTTAGTAATTAAGACATCTGTATTATTTGATGTATTAATTTTGTTACTAACAACGATAAGGTTTTTGTTATTGTCTAATGCTGAAACTGTTCTGTCTATCGAACCAACTTTTCCTGTTGACTCTTGCCACTCTTTATTTACATAGGTTTGTTGAGCCATAGCGACACTGCTAATAGCAGATAATCCTATAATTAATATTTTTGTAAGGGTTTTCATTTTCTTTTTGTTTAAATTTATGAATTATGTTTTTACTAATTTAGTACATTGGATGTTTTTTTATTATGGAGGTATTTTAATTCTTTAAAAGTTACGGAATTAGGTCTTTAAGGTTCAGTAATTACTCATTTTAACCGTTTTATATTTGTTTATTTATGACGGGTAACGCCTTAGCTAAAATTCGTTTGGGGCTCAAAGCTAAGTACTTTCGGTCTGTTTATTTAGCTAAAGATATAATTTTATTTTTAATTTTTTCCATTTAAATTTCAAATTTTATCTTTAGCGGTCTTTATCAAAGCTCTGCAC
>WFNC01000272.1 GCA_015488785.1 Flavobacteriales bacterium
TACTTGGACAGGACCAAATGGATTTTCATTAACCGATTCCGTTTTAAATATTCAAAACATAACTGAAACAAGCGAAGGTCTTTACGCTGTTTATTACTCAGAAAACACTTGTAATGGAGATTCTAGTTTCTTTTCGCTTACTGTCAATCCTGTTTATAACATTAACTTTAATCGTTTTATTTGCCCAGGAGATAGTTTGTTTTTAGCTGGAAGTTTTCGAACGTCTTCTGGTATTTTTATCGATTCGTTACAAACAATTAGTGGATGCGATAGTTTAGTTACCACACTATTAAATGTTGGAGACACTATTTTGATAAACACGGCTATTTGCGACAACGACAGTCTATTTCTTAGCGGAAATTATCAAAATACAACAGGGATTTACATCGACAATTTTATAAGTATTGACAACTGTGACAGTATCGTAAAAACAAACTTAGCTATTCGTCCTACTTATGAATTTTCTACTGATTCTATAATCTGTAATGAAGATAGCGTACATTTTGGCAATCAATATTATTCTAATTCAGGAACTTATTACAATCTACTTTCCTCTATTTCAAATTGCGATAGTATTCTTGTTCTAAATTTAACCGTAAATCCTCCGATCGAAAATTACCTCAACGCTTTAATTTGCGAACATGATAGCTTACTTATTTTTCAAAATTACGAACATACAAATGGAGTCTATTCTCAAATAAATATGGCGAGTAACGGATGTGACAGTACAACTTATTTCACTTTAGTTGTAGAAGAAATTACCACGACAACACTTTCAATTCAAAAATGTGAAGGAGACAGTATTTGGTTAGAAAACGCATACCAAAATCAAGATGGACAATACTTTGATACTTTGACAACGCTGAATGGCTGTGATAGTCTTATTATTACTAATTTAGAAATGAAACCAAATTCTATTATTTTTGACACTTTGGAAACTTGTGGGCAATACTTTTGGAACGGAAGCGGAATTAATTACTACAATTCGGGAAATTACACCGCTCATCTATTTACCCAATTTGGATGTGACTCTACCGTTCATTTAAACCTTTCTATATTAAATGTAGATACAACAAATATAATTACACCTTTCTATTGTGACAGTGCATTGTTTAACGAAACATGGATTTATTACACTCAAGTTATCGTCGATACTTTAACTGCTCAAAGTGGTTGCGATAGTTTAATTTATAATTTCTTAGATATTCGAGATTGTTCTACAACTTCCAACTTTTCTGATTTATACATTCCAAATGTGTTTACACCTGGAGGAGATGGAACCAACGACCGTTTTATTATTACTTCTAAAGGACAGATTATAGCCGACTCAGCAGAACTGACAATTTATAATCGATGGGGAACAAAATTATTCTATTCAAATACCACCATGATTTGGGACGGAGGCAAACATTCTGAAGGTACTTATTACTATGTTTTTAAATACAAGGGAAAAGATTACCATGGACATCTAAATTTAATCAGAGAGTGATTTTTATTTTGTTATAAAATGTACTACATATAATGTGCAGTTTTTTTTAAAATTAAATTTATGCCCACTCAAAACTCCGCAGAACCAACGCTGTAGAACTTATTTTTTTAATTATCTTTGAGGAAATACAATTCGTATAAATGAAATACATCTTAATATTTATAATTTCTCTTTCCGCTTTTGTAGGCTTGGCTCAACAATATAGTTTTGTAAATTATTCGGTAGAAGATGGATTGGCTCAAACTCAGGTTTTTGTAATATCATCCGATTCTGACGGTTATCTTTGGATTGGAACTGCCGGAGGAGTTAGTCGATTTGATGGTCGGAAATTTAAAAATTATTCTACAGAAAGTGGGCTGTTAGGAAACACCGTAAAAAACATTGTTAATTATAATAACAAGACTTGGATTTCTTCTCAATATGGAATTACAAGTGTATTCGGAAAGGAAATAATTAGTTGGGATTTAAGCTCAATCGCCTCTGGGAATGGAATTACAAGTTTTACATTTGATCATAAAAAAAATCTTTGGTTAGCAATTAGAGGTAGCGGTGTTTATCGAATTCCATTGGTAAATGATAAATTAAATTTAGAAGAAATTACACATTACTCGCTAAGTGATGACAACAAGATAAAAACAATATATTGTGACAAACGAGGAACGATTTGGGTTGGAGGTTGGTCTATTTTAAGTTTTTTTAAGAATGAGGTTTGGAAAAACAACGAAGCTTTAATCAATAATAAAGCGGTGACTTGTTTTGCTGAAGATAAAAATGGAATTTTACACTTTTCGACAAAAAATAATGGTATCTATTCTTATTTTAATGTAAAATTTAAGCAAACAATAAAGCCTGCTGAATTCGGAACAATTAATCACGTATTTTTTGACACTCAAAACTTACTCTGGATTAGTTCAAATAAAGGAGCTTACACCATAAAAGATAAAATAGTAACCCATTATTCTGAAAAAAATGGATTAGTTAATAATCAGGTAAAATTTATAACAGAAGATAGGGAGAATAACATTTGGATTGGTACCGACGGAGGTGGAATAGCTAGATTTGCAAGCAACGAATTAATTAGTTTTTCTAAAAAAGATGGTCTA
>WFNC01000273.1 GCA_015488785.1 Flavobacteriales bacterium
ATGATGCCTTCTTACATCAATATTGGAGCTTACGTAGATTCAGGAACAATGGTCGATACCTGGGCTACAGTAGGGTCTTGTGCTCAAATCGGAAAGAATGTTCACCTTAGTGGAGGCGTAGGAATAGGAGGCGTTTTAGAACCATTGCAAGCCTCTCCCGTAATTATCGAAGACAATGCATTTATCGGAAGTCGCTGTATCATTGTAGAAGGAGTACGAGTAGGAAAAGAAGCCGTCTTGGGGGCAAATGTAGTCCTTACAAAATCGACTAGAATTATAGATGTAACAGGAGACGAACCTGTTATTCACCGAGGTTATGTGCCAGCTAGAAAAGTAGTGATACCAGGAACTTATGCCAAAAAATTTAAAGCAGGAGAATATCAAGTACCTTGCGCGTTAATCATTGGAGAGCGAAAAGCAAGCACAGATCTTAAAACGTCTTTAAACGATGCCTTGAGAGAAAATAATGTAGCAGTTTAATTCTAAAACTAAAAAATTGAAAAGCTAGGGCATTTAGTTGTTCTAGCTTTTTTTCTTTAGGGCGTTCGAGCAGGCTATCCACTATATCTTTTCTTTTTTCGAAAATAAAAAAAGAAAAGGATGCCGTTCCTATCCTTAACGCATCTGAGACCAATGCAAAACAGACGTGTTGAAATTAGCTAAATGCAAAACAGTATTTTTTTACGCTTTAGCCGTAAATACCTTTTTTTAAAAGAATTGACTTAGTTTATTCACCTAAAAGGTATAGGAATATTTTAACTATACCCTTTCGGGTATAGTTTGTTTTAATTTAATCTATATTATACCTGATTGGGTATAGCTAGCTAAAATAATAGTTTACAAATAGCAACAAAGAGCCCAAAATCGATTGGTTTTGAGAATGAAACTTTAGTTAATTTCTTATTCTAAAATTTACCTTTCTTATTGTCTTCAATTTTTACCCAACCATCAGATTTCATTAATTCTGAAAATAGGTTTTCAAACTGTCTTATTTCTCTAGGTGCTCCAAAACGGTTGTATATTTTCTTTCTTGTTTTATCAATAACGATTGAAGTGTTTGTTCCTGGTAAATCGGTTACGTTCTTGTTGTCGTAAGAATCATCTAAGGTCATGTATTTAATGTCTTTGGCTACAGTTACAAAAGAAAACATTTCTTCATAATTTAATTTTTTCTTGTATGTTCCAATTTTATCGACAAAGTTTTTTCCTTCTAACAATGCCGTTCCGTCGTTGTAAATGTTGATGGTGTAAACAGGACATTGTCCAAAACAAGCTCCTTTTCTAATTGATGCAAACAAAGAATCGGAAGGGGAAACGTTTTCGAATTTGTATTTCTCAACTGCTGTTTTTTCTTCAACGGTCGCTGTTGTGTTTTTTTTAGAATGGCACGATGAAAGTAAAGTAATTCCGAGTATTAAAGTTAGGATGGTTTTCATAATCTTATTTTTTTAGTGTGAGGGATTACTTGTTTGATTCTTTTTTTAGTGTGAGGGATAGGAGCTTTGTTTGAGCTCTTTTTTATTTTTTTTAATAAAAAAAGCGAGTGCGGATAGCCCGACCATTTTCGAGTTTTTCGAAAATGGTCACACCCAAATTATTAAGCTCTTTAATTACTGTAATTCGGTTGTAATTATTAATTATTCATTTCTAATTATTAATTAAACGCAGTGCTTGTAATTACAGTTTTTCTAATATAAAATTAGTCATTTTGTTGTATAAATGTAAACGAGTATAACCGCCATAAATGCTATGATTTTTGTTTGGATAGATCATAAAATCGAAGGCTTTATTTTTATTTACTAGTGCACTATTCATTTCCATGGAATTTTGAAGATGAACATTGTCGTCGGCAGAACCGTGGATTAAAAGATAATTTCCTTTTAGTTTTTCTACATGGTTTATGGGAGAGTTGATGTCGTAATTCTTTCCATTCTCTTGTGGTGTTCTCATAAAACGTTCGGTGTAAATGTTGTCGTAATATCGCCAGTTTGTAACAGGAGCAACAGCTATTGCAGCTTTAAACACATCAGCTCCTTTGGTGATGCAAAGTGAAGACATATAGCCTCCGTAGCTCCACCCAAAAATACCTATTCTATTTTTATCAATGTAAGGCATTGCTCCCAATTTTTTAGCAGCAGCAATTTGATCTTCGGTTTCATATTTTCCGAGTTGTAAATAAGTACTGTGTTTAAATTCTTTTCCTCTGTATCCTGTTCCTCGAGCATCTACAGATACTACAATGTATCCTTTTTGAGCTAAAGACTCGAACCAAAAGTAGTTTCCATAACTCCAAGCATCATTTACGGTATTGATTCCAGGACCTCCGTAAACAAACATTAATAAAGGGTATTCTTTTTTAGAATCAAAATTGCTCGGTTTTATCATCCATGCGTTTAAGTCGGTTCCTTTGCTGTTTTTTACAGTGAAAAAGGTTTTTTGAGTTAAGTCAAATGTCTTTAACGTTTCTTTTAGTTTACTGTTGTCAACCAAAACAATCGGTTTGCTGGCTTTTTTTACGTTATGATTTACAGTAACCGTAAAAGGTGTGTTTGCATCGGAATGGTGTAGAATAAAATATTCGAAAGTATTGCTAAATTCAGCGTTGTTTGTTCCTGGTAGTGTCGATAATTCAGTTTCTTTTTTAGAAGCAACATCTATACTGTAAATTTCTCTTTGTGTTGGTGATTTGTGCGCCGCTTGAAAATAAATTTTATTCGCTTTTTCGTCAAATCCATAAACGGAAGTTACTTCCCAATCTCCTTTTGTAATTTGTTCTTCGGTTTTTGTTTTGTAATTGATTTTGTAAATGTGGTTGTAGCCATCTTTTTCACTTGTCCACAAAAATGAAGCTCCATCTTTCAAGAATTTTGTATTATCGTGTATGTCTATGTATGTTTTTGATTCTTCAGCGTAAACAATTTCTGTTTGAATACTTTTGGTGTATTGTCTATTGGGAGCGAATGTTCCAAACCAAAGTTCTAGTTTGTTTTGCAATCGGTTTAATTTCTGAACACTTAAAGTATTTCCATCAACCCATTTTATGCGAGGAATGTAAATGTCTGTTTCTGTTCCGGTATAAAATTCATCTGTTCTATTTTGAGCGAGTTCGTAAACGTGAATTGTTACGATAGAATTGTCTTCACCTGCTTTTGGATATTTGAATTTTGTTTGTGTAGGATAAAGTGTGCCATATATTTCCATTTGGTATTCTTTTACTTCACTTTCATCAAATTTGTAATAGGCTATTTTACTTCCGTCTGTTGACCATTCAAATCCTTTATCGAATCCAAATTCTTCTTCATATACCCAGTCTGTTCCTCCGTTTATGATGGCGTTTGTTTTTCCGTCAAAAGTAAGTTGGGTTTCTTTATCGGTTGTAAAATCTTTAACGAATAAATTATTGTCTCTTACAAAAGCGACTTTGTCTTCTGTTGGTGAAAATTCTGCTAAGCGTTGTTTTCCTTTAGAAAAATCAGTCAAAGCGATTAGTTTTTTACTTGAAATATCATAAATGTAATAATTTGATTTGCTAGAATGTCTATAAATAGATTCTTGATCCGTAGCAATTAATATTTTAGTTTCGGTAGGATTGAATTGATAATCTTCGATACTTAAACCTTTCAAATCGTTTTTGAAAATAGACGAATTAACAATTGTACTTTTATTCTTAGGAGAATTGTAAGCCGATTTTTGAATGGAAGCTTCACCTGTTTCGGAATATTCCAATGTCGTAAAATGTATTCCATCGTTCATTGACTTTACGCCGTAAATATTCTTTGCGCTAAAAGTTCTACTTGCCCAAATTTGTTCGTTGGTGATTTTTTTTCCTTGTGCTAATATTGAACCGAAACCTAGAAAAAGGCTAAGTATTAATAGTGTATAGTTTTTCATAATAATAGATTATTGTTAGCTGTAAGACAAATTTTAGTCCAAAGATTCTCAAAACAAATCCTTTTCCATTTTTTTTGACGCTTTCTATTTAAATAAATTTTTCAATGTCTTCTCCTTCAACTTCTTTTCCATTCATAATTAAAGATTCCAAGTCTGTAAAATTATACATATCGGTATCGAGTAGGTGAGTAGGCGATATGTTTTTTAAAGCATTGAACATAATGGCTTTTCTGTTGGGGAATTTAGTTTCCCAATTGTTTAGCAATTGTTTGGTCAACTGTCTTTGCATATTGGGTTGACTTCCGCAAAGATCGCAAGGAATAATTGGGAAATCTTTTATTTTTGCGTAGGTAATAATTTCTTCTTCTTTACAAAAAGCCAACGGTCTTATGACTTGCAATTCGTTGTCGTTGGTAATAAATTTTGGAGGCATAGCTTCCAATTTTCCTGCAAAAAATAAATTTAAGAAAAATGTTTCTAAAATATCTTCTCTATGGTGACCAAGCGAAATTTTATTACATCCCAATTCTTTTGCTGTTTGGTACAATGCACCTCTTCTCAAACGAGAACAAAGGCTACAAGTTGTTTTCCCTTCTTTTAAAACATCTAAAACAACCGAGTAAGTGTCTTGCTCTACAATCAAATATTCGATTCCTAATTTAGATAAGTATTCGGGTAAAATATGTTCTGGAAAGCCAGGTTGTTTTTGATCTAAATTTACAGCAACAATATCAAATTTTACATCTGAGTATTTTTGAAAGTGAATTAAGATATCGAGCATCGTATAACTATCTTTTCCGCCCGACATACAAACCATAATTTTGTCTCCGTCTTCAAAAAGGTTATAAGCTTCGTGTGCACGCCAAACATCGGTACGAAGTCGCTTCGTTACTTTTTTCATAATGTCCTGAGGCTTTTTAGGAAGTGTACTTTTTGTTTTAGGTTTATTCATGGCTATACTTTATAGGTGTAATTTTATAATTTTAATAATAGAAAAGTGTTTTTACCAATTCTTTTTCAGCATATCGTTAATCAATTCTAGCGAAAGCATTAAAGATCCTTTTTGATTTTCTGCTAAGTTAATTTTCATAGAAGAAGTAAATAGATTTTTTTTGTTTTTTACGCCTTGCATTTCAAAAGAAGTAAAGGTGTTAGCTGCACTTTCAAACATAGTACTAACATCTTGATATTCGTTTGGAATTTTTTCAATTGTCTTTTTTGGAATCCAATAAGCAAACATGTTATTCTTTTTCATCAGTTTGGTAGGCGCTTTACTCATTCGTTTTGCTTTAGACAATCCATTACCTTTGTTTTCTACAAGTAAAGACTCATCGTTTGTTACGACTAGGAGATCATCTTTCAACATAAAAAATACACTTAAAGGTTTAGCTTTGCTATCAGTATCCCATTTAGAAGCAGGTTCTTGTATTTCATAATAATATCCTTTTTTTACAACAACGTCTGTTTGTTCCATTAGTTTTACAATTTTATTTCTAAGGTCTTCGTTTCCAATACTTGCCATACTTACAAATTCTGGCAAGGTTTCTTTCTTTGTTTTTTGAACTTCTATTCTATTGTAATCGTCGTCATAATCATAAGAAGTATATTCTGTCTCAAATTCTTTTATATCTGTAATCGCAAATACAAAATCACCTTTTATCAAATCAAATAATTCTTCTTCGTTAAAGAATGTAAATCCAATATCAGCAATTGTTCCATACCAATCTTCTCCGTATTTCATGTTTGAAAGAACGTTAACGTAAATGTCTTTTGTCATTTGGTAAGCAGGTTCAGGATTTAAAGCAAAACCAACTATTGCTTGCAAGCTTTCTCCATCAATGTATTTATACATCGCTTTGTTAAATTTTATTTTATTCATTTGCTTGGCATCTTTTAAATAGTAATCACCCACGTGTTGAATCGAACTTAAATCAATAGAAGAAGAATTGAAGTCTAAATAACCATAAGCGTAATTGTCTTGAAATAAATTCAAAAACTGATTAGAATTTTGATAAGTATCTTTAAATAAATTAGACAAAGAACTATTGTTTTGAGAATTATTCATAAAATAAGAAATGTCTGCTTGTTTTAATAAAGTCTTTTGGTAAGAGCTATTAAATTTTAGAGAAAGTTCAGGTTTTACAACAAAAAACTGATTGATTAAGGCCTCTATTTTTGCTGTTTTAGCTTCTTCTTTTTTCTTAGCGTCCGCTTTTAGACGTTCTTCGTAAGATTCGTAATATTTGTCTTCTGTACTTTCTACCACTTCTGAGAAGTTCCAATTATAAGGAATTGAATAGTTAATAAAAGCAACTGTGTTTTTATTCCATGCAATTAAAGTTTGATCATCTTCGTTATAAAAATATTGATAACCATTCGTTAAACGAATATATTTTTCCGTCTGTTCTTTTGGAATAAGTTGGCTAATGAAAGAATTGAATTTAGTTTCGTCACTTTTTTCAAAAATTAAAGCACTGTGGTTCATCGTATCGCTCATTCCGACAGTGTAGTAATAGTTGGCAAAATTATTTATACCATATTTAATTCCATTGTTTGCTAACGCTGGGAATAACAATTCTAAAGATAGGTTAGGAGTAGTCGTATAATAATCGTCACTGTAATAGTTCTTGTCGTATTCGTAAGTCGATTCTTCTTCAACTTCTTCTATTACCTCTTCAACTTCCTCTTCTGTTACAACAGTGTTTTCGTCTTTCAAGTAATTGTTGTATTTTGTCAATAAAGAATTAAATTTTTGGTCGATACTGTCAAAAATAATAAAATCCTTAGCTTCTTTACTTTTCTCTCCAATGGATTTTCCATTAAAACTAATAACAGCAAATTCTTGAGTAGGAATTCGTTCCAATAAAGAACTTTGAGCAGTTGTGTTAATCGTATTTAAGATAAATATTACAACGAATATTGAATAGATTTTCATTTTAAATGTTTTAGAGATAAATTATGAGGTACAAAAATACTTTTAATTGTTCGAATTATCAATTATAGAAGCTTAAATGTTTTTTAGAATACTAAAATCAATAAAATTGAGATGTGGATTAATATTTATTAATTGCCTTATATATCTAATATAATTGTATGTTTGTGTTTTATTAAGTTATTTATTGACAAAACAAACACAATTATGAAATATTTTTTATTTTTACTATTTACCTCTATAGCATTTTTATCTTTCTCTCAACGATATTTTTCATCAACTTACTACTTCGAAAGTGTCTCTGGAGCTGAGGATGGATCTATAAAAGTTGAATTTCACAATCATGATAATCCTGTTAATTATGTTATTACCGTTGGAACAGGCCTTAATCAAGGGGGGACTTTTGACTTCGCAACAGTTGATTCTATTGCTTATACTGATTCTATGACTAATATAGGAGTGGATACATATACGAATACAGGTCTTTTTTCTGTTTTAGCTATTGATGCAGTAACAAATGATACGCTAGGTAGTTTGAAGTCGCTGTATGGTCTTGTCTCTGTAGGGAATGTTAGCTTTGAACATATTAGTAATTCTAATACCAATAGTAGCTGTAATGGGGCTTTTAAATTTGTGTCTCCTATGCCTATAACTTCTGATAGTTTGACTTGTTTCTATTCTTTAGGACACACTTCTTCTGTTTCTGGAATGGGTAATATTTTCAATAGTCGTGATTCAATGGAGTTAAATAACTTATGTAACGGATATTATATATTGAGAACGGAAGTCTTAGAATCGAGTTTTTATATCGATCCTATTATTAATACTATTTCAGATAGCCTGTTTAATTCTTCTGTTAGTGTTTCAACTACAGCTGACTCTTCTAATTGCGAAGGGACTGCAATTGTAACTGTTAATTCTACTTCTTCTCCATATTTATATTCTGTGGATGGTGAAACAATGGGAGCTTCTAATAGTTTTGATAGTTTATGTACAGGGCTTCACTATGTCGTTGTTGTTAATTCTGTTGGGGACACAGCTGTAAGGAATTTTTATATAGCTAACCTTTCAAATACGATTGTCAATCCTAATAATTATGGAACAGTTGTAGATACATTATACTTCGATACTCAAAATTGCTCTTTTGATTATAATCAGGTTGTTGATTCGGCTTATATTACAAATTCAACTATTATTGATTCAAATTCTGTATTTATTGAGGTTTCTATTTTTCAAGGGGGTAATGTTTCTTTAGTCTCGGATACGATTAGTTTTACACAAGGAGTTAATGGTAGTGGAATGGTTGATATTTATTTGTACTGCGAATTAAAAAGTTCAAATCATGGTCATGTACTGAGAATTATTGATTTCATAAACCTTCAATCTTCTTCATCTACCAATGTTGATAAAGTAAAAAAGAATAAAGTTTTAATTTACCCAAATCCTTTTATTGATAAAGTTACTATTGAAGGTGATAAGCCATTGAATATAGTAGTTTTTAATACATTGGGTGAAGTAGTTTTTAAATCAAATAATAATAATTTAGATTTAAAAAGTTTGAACTCGGGAATCTATTTTGTAAATTTGACTTTTAAAGAAGGAACACAAGTTTATAAAATAATCAAGAAATAGATTTACAAACTAAATGGCAGAAGAACAATTTATAGTATCGGCAAGGAAGTATCGTCCATCCACTTGGGAAAGTGTAGTGGGACAGTCTAATATTACAGATACGCTTCAGCATGCTATAGATACAGGTCATTTAGCGTCCGCTTATTTATTTTGTGGTCCTAGAGGGGTTGGTAAAACAACTTGCGCTCGTATTTTCGCAAAAACAATCAATACCCAAGACGGAACAGATATAGACGCTGATTTTTCGTTCAATGTTTTTGAATTAGATGCAGCCTCTAATAACTCGGTGGACGATATTCGTTCAATTACCGATCAAGTTAGAATACCACCGCAAGTCGGAAAATATAAAGTATATATAATTGATGAGGTGCACATGCTTTCGCAAGCAGCTTTTAATGCGTTCTTAAAAACCTTAGAAGAACCACCTCCTCATGCTATTTTTATACTCGCAACGACCGAAAAACATAAAATAATACCTACAATTTTATCGCGTTGTCAGGTTTATGATTTTAATCGTATTACAATAAAAGACATTACCAAGCACTTAACTTGGATTGCAGAACAAGAAGGAATAAAAGCCGAAAGTGATGCATTGCACGTAATTGCCGAAAAAGCCGACGGTGCATTGAGAGATGCTTTGTCTATTTTTGATCAAATTGTTAGTTTTTGTGACGATAGTATTACTTACGATGCTGTAATAAAGAATTTAAATATTCTAGATTACGAATACTTCTTCAAAATAACAGATGCCATATTGGAAAATAAAATCCACGAAGCACTTTTAATTTATGATGAAATATTAGACAACGGTTTCGATGGACACAATTTTATTGTAGGACTTGGAGGGCATTTTAGAAATCTGTTGGTTTGTAAAGACGCTATAACGCTGAGATTACTCGAAGTAGGAGATAACATAAAGCTAAAATATAAAGAACAATCAGCAAATGCCTCAGCACATTTCTTAGTCGATGGGCTCAAGATTACAGGCGAAGCCGATGTCCATTTTAAAGCAGCAAAAAACAAACGACTCCATGTCGAATTAGCCATCATGAAATTAAGCTCTCTAACTGCCATAGAGGGTCAAAAAAAAAAGTAGCAAACTAGACTTTATTATAGGACCAGATTTTTTTGGACCTTCAATTCCAAAAGCACCCAATCCTCAGCCAGCTAAAGTTACCGAAACAGGTCAAACGGTCGAAAGTAAGAAGGTAGAATTGGCAGTCCCAAAGAAAGAAGAAAAGCCAAAAAAAATAGCCGCATTTCAACAGTTCAAACGAAAATCGAGTTTCTCTATTGGAGGAGCGATGAAACAAGAGCGAAAATCGGACAATGAATCAGATGCAAAAGAAGATTTATCCAATAAACCCCGAACGCCTTTTACAGCAGAACAATTAAAAGCCAAGTGGAAGTCTTACACTTACCGTGTTCAAAAAGAAAAGCGAATAAGAGTTTATGCGGCATTGTCTAAAAGAGAACCCGATTTAAAAGAAAATTTTGAAATAGAATTTACAATCGATAGTTCTGCACAACAAGCTGATTTGGACAATGAACGTCCTGCATTACTCGCTTTTCTTCGAGATGAATTAAACAATTATGGAATTTCGTTAAAAGTATTATTAACCGAAAACGACGATTCATCAATGAAATATTTATCGGGAAAAGATCGTTTTTTACAAATGGCAGAAAAAAACGCTTCATTGCATGACCTTAGAGAAAAATTAGGATTGGATATTGAGTATTGATGAGGTTCTAAATTGAGCAAAAAAACGCGGTTTAAAGTTCTTATTTTCAATGCAAAAAGTTGCATTTTATAATGTGAAAATATTAGTAATACTGAATTAAAGTTAGGGATATGAAAACAATTTTTTTGTTGCTATTAAGTCTTATAAGCATAGCGTCTAGTATTGCTCAAACAACATTTTATGTTGATGCGACTAATGGATCAGATGTTAAT